>NZ_AZQX01000171.1:0-7329 GCF_000568385.1 Halomonas sp. BC04 | reverse complement strand
GGGTAGAGCCGTCGCTGATGGGGCTGGGGCCGATACCCGCGGTAAAGCGCTGCCTGACCCAGGCCGGGCTCACCATCGGCGACATCGACGTGATCGAATCCAACGAGGCCTTCGCCGCCCAGGCCATGGCGGTGGCCCGGGAGCTCGACTTCCCCCTCGAACGCCTGAATCCCAACGGCGGTGCCGTGGGCCTCGGGCACCCGGTCGGTGCCACCGGGGCGATCCTGGTACTCAAGGCCCTGGCCGAATTGGAGCGCACCGGCGGCCGCTACGGGCTGATCACCCTTTGTATCGGCGGAGGGCAGGGCATAGCGCTACTGATCGACCGCCAAATCTGAGCGACGAGACCAAGCCAGGACGAAGACAACAACAAGGAGCCTCACATGAACACCGTCACGCCAAAGATTCTGCCGGCAACACCTTCGGCCACCAACCCGCCGCTGCTGATAGGCGACCTGCTCGACTCCGGCGTACGCATGGCCGGCGACAATCAGATCGTCTACCGCGACCTGAGCCGTCACGGCTATCGCCGCTTTCGAGAACGCGTCCATCAGCTGGCTCACCTTCTCACGGCCCAGGGCGTGAAAGCCGGTGACGTGGTGGCGGTGCTCGACTGGGACAGCCACCGCTACCTGGAGGCCTTCTTCGCCATTCCCATGCTCGGCGCGGTGCTGCATACCGTAAACGTGCGCCTGGCGCCGGAGCAGATCCACTACACCATGGAGCACGCCGAGGACGACTTCGTGCTGGTCCATGAGGACTTCGTACCACTGCTCGAGCCCCTGGCCGACAAGCTGCCGCGCATTCGCGGCTACCTGCTGTGCCAGGACGCCCCCTCCGCGCTGGAAAGTTCACTGAACCTGGCGGGGGAATACGAGGCCCTGCTGGCGGAGCAGCCGCGCCACTACGACTTCCCCACCTTCGACGAGAACGCCGTCGCCACGCTGTTCTATACCACCGGTACCACCGGCAACCCCAAAGGTGTGTTCTTCACCCACCGTCAGCTGGTGCTGCATACCCTGGCCGAGGCCAGCACCTTCCAGACGCCGGGGTTCGAGCTGCTCAATCGCGACAAGGTGTACATGCCGATTACCCCCATGTTCCACGTCCACGCCTGGGGCGTGCCCTATACCGCGACGCTGATGGGCGCCACCCAGGTCTATCCCGGGCGCTACGAGCCGGAGATGCTGGTCAAGCTGCTGGTCGGCGAGAAGGTCGACTTCTCCCACTGCGTGCCCACCCTGCTCAATATGGTGGTGAGCGCCGAGGTTATCGCCTCGGGCAAGGTCGACCTCAGCGGCTGGAAGGTGCTGGTGGGCGGCAGCCCCCTGACCCAACCGCTGTGCCGCAAGGCGTGGGAGCTGGGGATCGACACTCGCAGCGCCTATGGCATGTCCGAGACCTGCCCACTGCTCACGGCCGATATCCTGCCCCATGACATCGACCAGGCCGACTTCGAGACTCAGCTACCCTGGCGCTGCAAGGCGGGCGTCGCGGTGCCGCTGGTCACTCTCGAAGTGGTCGACGAAGACGGCAACCCGCTGCCCCACGACGGCGAGAGTGTCGGCGAGGTGCGGGTTTGCGCCCCCTGGCTGACCCAGAGCTACTACAAGGAGGAAACTCGTAGCGAGGAGCTTTGGCGCGACGGCTGGCTACATACCGGCGACGTGGCAGCACTCGACGAACGTGGCTTCCTGCAGATCCGCGATCGCATCAAGGACGTGATCAAGACCGGCGGCGAGTGGGTGTCGTCGCTGGACCTGGAGAACCTGATCGGCCAGTACCCCGGCATTTCCGAGGTGGCGGTAATCGGCGTCGCCGACGAGCAGTGGGGGGAGCGTCCCGCGGCCCTGGTGGTGGCCAGCGACCTCAACCATCCGCCCGAGGCGGAGCAGGTGCAGGCGTTTCTCCAGCAGTTCGTCGACCAGGGCAAGATCAACCGCTGGGCGATCCCGTCGTTCATCCGCTTCGTTGACGAGATTCCCAAGACCAGCGTGGGCAAGCTCGACAAGAAGCGCATTCGCCAGGAGGTCTGAAGCAGGCATGCCCCGTCGGCCCCTTTAGCGACTACCGTTCAACTGTTGTTCAACCGCAGAGCCGGTTACTGTAAGAACTTAATAAGAAGGGGCTGAGTCGCTGCGCCAGGGCAGGGAGCCACCACCCGGTGCAGCAGCCAGGCCATCCACGAGAGGCCATTCATGTCGAACGCCGAGTATTACGATAACAAACCCTGGATGAGCCATTACCGGGCTTTCCGAGCCGAAACTGGAGAAGCAGCCACCCATCATCACTTGCACGATAATCTGCCGGCGCTCATCCAGGCGGCGGGAGAAACCTACCGTCAACAAGTCGCCTTCACCACCTGCATGCCCAACGGCATGAACGGTCGCCTGACCTACGGCGAAGTCGATGACATGTCCAATGCCTTCGCCGTGTATTTACGCGAGTGCGTCAAACTGGAACCCGGCACCCGTGTGGCTGTTCAGATGCCCAACTGCCTGACGCTGCCCGTTGCTGCCTTTGGCATCCTCAAGGCCGGCTGTATTCTGGTGAACGTCAATCCGCTCTACACCCAGCGGGAAATGGAACATCAGCTCAATGACAGCGGTGCACAAGCATTGGTCATCGTCGACATGTTCGTCGACAAGCTGGAGGCGATCATTCAACGGACGGGGATCAAGCAAGTGGTGGTCACCTCTTTAGCCCAGTGGTTCCCCCCGGTGGTGAGGGGAGTATTGCAGCTGGTGCTCAAATACTGGAATCGGGTGATTCCCAAGCACCGGCTGGATGTGGACACCATTGATCAAGCCCTCGAGAAAGGGCGGGTAGCGAAGGCCGCTGCCGACCTAGACGTTCGCCAGTACTGGCAACACCTGGCCCGGGCGGATACCGCCTTGTTGCAATACACGGGAGGCACCACCGGGATCAGCAAGGGGGCCGAGCTGTCCCATGGCAATCTGATCAGCAACCTGGAGCAGGTGGACTCCGTTGCCGGCGATCATATCGAGCCGGGCAAGGAGTGCATCCTGACGGCCTTGCCGATCTACCATATCTTTGCTTTCACGGTTAATCTGCTGGCGTTCTACCACAAGGGGGCGCACAACGTCCTGGTGCCGAATCCGCGCCCGATCCAGAATTGCCAGCGCGCCTTCGACAACTACCCCATCTCCTGGATCTCCGGCGTCAATACCTTATACAACGCCCTGCTGAACGAGGAGTGGTTCAGCGTCTATCCCCCCCCATCCATGAAAGTAGCACTGGCGGGTGGCACCGCCCTGCACAAGGCAGTCGCCGAGCGTTGGCGCGCCTTGGTGGGTAGCCCTATTGTCGAGGGTTACGGCCTGACGGAAACCTCCCCGGTCATCTGTTTCAACCCCATCGGCCAGGAGCGGCCCGACTGCATCGGCATACCGGCCCCGGAGACCGATGTGCGCCTTGTGGATGAGCAGGGCGAGCCGGTACCGGTCGGCGAGCCGGGCGAGATCATCGTGCGCGGGCCCCAGGTCATGAAAGGGTACTGGAGCCGCCCCGAGGAGACCGCCAGCGCCATCAGGGATGGCTGGTTCTACACGGGCGATATCGGTGTCATGGCCGAAGACGGCTATTTCAATATTGTCGATCGCAAGAAGGACATGATTCTGGTCAGCGGCTTCAATGTATACCCCAATGAAGTCGAAGACTGCATCGCTCGCATTCCGCAGGTACAGGAGTCGGCGGTGATTGGTCTCGTCGACGACCAGACCGGCGAGGCCGTCCATGCCTATGTGGTCTTGCGCGAGGAAGGCATCATCGAGAAGGATGTGATCGCCCACTGCAAGCAGGAACTGGCTGCCTACAAGGTGCCCAGAAAAGTCGTGTTCTGGAGCGAATTGCCCAAGACACCAGTTGGCAAGGTCTTGCGCAAGGAAGTGCGCGCCGCGGTCACTGGCAATTGAACGACTCATCGATCGATTTATCGAGGTCGATAACAACCGTAGATAACAGCTTTTGATAACAACTTTTTTATAACAACAATGCTGGAGCATAAAGAATGCTGAGCCCATTGGAAGAGAGCTTGTTGTCCATCATGATGGTAATCATCATGTTCGGCATGGGGTCATCACTGACCTTCAAGGATTTCAGGCTGGCCTTACGCCATCCGCAAGCGGTTGGGGTCGGTTTCGCTTCCCAGTACATGCTGATGCCGTTGATCGCCTTTTCATTATCGCGAGTGCTGAACCTGACCCCTGAGCAAACGGTGGGCCTGGTTCTGGTTGGCTGCATGCCCGGCGGTACGACGTCCAACATCTTCGCCTATTTTTCGAAGAGTCTGCTCAGCTTGAGCATCATGATGACCATCTGCTCCACCCTGGCCGGTTTTATCATGGTGCCCCTGCTGATGGAGTTCTACACCCAAGGCATCGACGATGCGTTCCGCATTCCGCCGGATCAGATCGCTCGACTGCTCTTCGTGTTGCTGATTCCCACCCTTGTCGGCATGTGGCTGCGTCGCAGGAACTCCAATATCGGCGCAGTCATCGAGCTGATGGGAGGCATTCTCGGTGCCATCGTCATCATCTTCCTGGTGGTGACCTGGGTGCCGCGGAACTGGGTCTTGCTGGTTGAGACCGGCTGGGAAGTCTATGCCGCTGTGATCCTGATCGGCGTTATCGGCTTCGCTTTCGGCTACCTGTTCTCCCGGGTATTGCGGCTGAACCCCCAGAAATCCAGGACGGTATCGCTGGAAACCGGCATTCAGAATGGCCCTCTGGCGGCGCTGATCGTCATCATGACGTTTGCCGATGAAACGCAGCAGCTCATCCTGCTGATGCCTGTCATGTATTCGCTGTTCATCGTCATCAACTCCACTTTTGCCACCATTTTCTATCGTCGCTGGACACGTCGTGAGGAGCTGGCACGGGACCAGGCCAAGGTCGAACCGGCGTGACGAAGCGAGCTCGCCGGCTGCTATCAGTCAAGGGATGGCGTCAGGCGGCTTGGGCAGCGAAGTGGTCGCCCGCCGGTAAGCCGCAGGCGAGTTGCCGGTCCAGGCCTTGAAGGCGCGGCTGAAGCAGGCCAGATCTTCGAAGCCAAGGTCCTCGGAGATCCCGAGCAGCGGTCGCTGGGTGCGCGTCAGCGCCTGGATGGCGAAGTCGCGCCGGAACTCATCCTTCACTGCCTGAAAGTGGGTGCCCTCGGCGGCCAGCCGGCGAGAGAGGGTCCTCACCGACATGTGAAGCGCAGCCGCCACGTCCTTCACCGTCCCCGAGGCGGCGAGGTTCCGCGACAAGTGTTCGCGTACCCGGTGCGAGACCAGGCGGTCGGCGAAGGAGACATAGAACCAGTCGGCGGGTGCCCGGCGCAGGAACGCCCCGAGGTGCTGCTTGGTCTGGCGAATCGGCTGATCCAGCAAGCCGCAGTCGAAATAGATGGCGGTCTCGGGGCGATCGAACAGGACCTTGCCCGGGTAGAAATAGAGATAGTCGGCGCTATGGGCCGGCTGGGTGTAGGCGCACTCCATCAGGATCGGTGGAATCTTTCGGGCAATCATCCACGAGGCGATGCCGTGAAAGAGCTTGAGCATCAGCTCATGGATCAGGATCCGACTGCCCGCCGGTGGCTTCCGCTCCACCAGCGCCACCCGGACCAGCTCATCCTCGACGGAGTATTCATAGCCGAAATCATCCAGCACGATGCGGAAGAACAGCGTATAGCGATGCAGTGCCACCCTCAGCGTCGGTGCCTCCAGCACGCTCAGGCAGAGCAGCTTGAGCGTACCGCTCCGCAGCGGCCTGGCGAAGAAGCCCGGCGTCTCGTCGTCGTACTCGTTGACCAACAGCCGATACAGGGTGGCAAACTGCTCCACCGTGACACGCCCATGGGGGGCCGTGAGCAGGAATGGCGAGATCGCCGCGCGCTCGAGATAGCCCCCACGGGCATCCTCCGCGGCAGGCAGGCCGCGAAACAGCTCGTTGACGAAATGCATGGAGACCGTGACGGTCACGGAAGGCCCTTCCTGGAAGCGACATAATCAATAGCGATGCTCGAACCATCATGCCTGTTTTGGCGCATGTCGCAATGGGGCGGACCAATGAACTCGGCCCTACCCACTTGATAGAGCCTGTCAGTTCGATGTCACCACGCCGGGGTTCGCCTGGGCCCCAGCGTTGTGGGACGATGGGTATTTTCCCAAGGAAAGCTGGCCATGCTCGAATTCCGTGACGTGCACAAGGCCTACCCCACGCCCCAGGGCCCGCTGACGGTACTGGAGGGTATCGACCTGCGGCTAAGTGCCGGCGAGAGCCTGGCATTGATGGGGGAGTCGGGCTGCGGCAAGTCGACACTGCTGCACCTGGCAGCGGGCCTCGACCTGCCGGAGGCCGGCGAAGTGGTAATTACCGGCCAGGCCATCTCCTCCCTGGACGACCCCGCCCGGGCCCGGCTACGCCGCGAATCCCTGGGCCTGGTATTCCAGCAGTTCCACCTGGTGCCGAGTCTCAACGTGGACGACAACCTGCGCCTGCAGGCCAGGCTCGCCCACCGGGACGATGCCCAATGGGCAGCCCACCTGATCGAGCGGCTTGGCCTGGCCGGCCTGGAGAAACGCTACCCGGAACAGCTTTCCGGTGGCCAGCAGCAGCGCCTGGCCATCGGTCGTGCCCTGGCCCCCCGCCCCGCCCTGCTGCTGGCCGACGAACCCACCGGCAACCTGGACGAAACCAGTGCTGGCGAGGTGCTGGGCCTGCTGCTGTCACTGGTGAACGAAGCCGGGAGCGCTCTGCTGATGGTGACCCATAGCCCCCAGGTGGCCGCGCCGCTGGGCCGCTGCCTGAGATTGACCCATGGCAGACTCAGCCCGGTGGCCCTGTCCGATGTGCAGGAGGCGAGCCGTCGCTGATGCTTACCGCCCTGGCCACCCTGCTATCCCACTACAAGCGCCACCCGGGCCAGTTGGCCATGCTGCTGCTCGGCCTGTGGGTTGCCAGCGCCCTGTGGAGCGGCGTGCAGGCGATCAATGCCTCGGCCCGGGACAGCTACGCTCGCGCCGAGGCTCTCTTCACCACCGGGCTGGACCGGCTGGAGCGCCGTGATGGCCAGCCATTGACCCGGGACGACTACCTGCGCCTGCGCCGCGACGGGCTGCCGATCTCACCGCTGCTCGAGGGCACCCTCGAAGCCCCCGACGGCACCCGGCTGACGCTGATCGGCATCGAGCCTTTCACCCTGCCTGGCGACAACACCTTCGCCGCGTCGGGCACAACGAATGACCTCATGGTTTTTCTCACCCCGCCGTGGCAGGCACGGGTGGCCCCCCGACACCCTGCCCGCCCTGGGCGTGAGCCACCGCGA
>NZ_AZQX01000170.1:0-11365 GCF_000568385.1 Halomonas sp. BC04 | reverse complement strand
GCTGGCGCGCTGGGTCAGCCTCAGGTGGCGATAGGCGCCGCTGCGGGCATGGTGCAGGCTCTCCAGCGACGGGGTGGCGGTGCCCAGCACCAGCGGGATGCCATGGTGGTGGGCACGGGCCACGGCCAGGTCCCGGGCATGATAGCGCAGCCCCTCCTGCTGCTTGAACGAGCTGTCGTGCTCCTCATCGACGATGATCACGCCGGGGCGGGAGAGCGGTGTGAAGATGGCCGAACGCGTGCCGATGACGATGGGGGCCCGCCCGCTGGCGGCGGCTTCCCAGGCGTCCAGGCGCTCATTGTCGGTCAGCCCCGAGTGCAGTGCGACCACCGGGACCTGGAAGCGCTGGCGGAAACGGGCCAGGGTCTGGGGGGTGAGGCCGATCTCGGGAACCAGCAGCAGTGCCTGGCGGCCGCGCTTCACCACGGCTTCGATCAGTTGCAGGTAGACCTCGGTCTTGCCGCTGCCGGTGACCCCGTGGAGCAGGCAGGGATGGAAGTGATCCAGGCGCTCGTGGATGGCCGCTAGGGCCGCTGCCTGCTCCCGCTTCAGCGGCAATGACGGTTCGGCCAGCAGGTGGCCGCTGGCTGGCTGGGGAGAGGCCGTCAAGGGGGTCTCATGGCGCTGGAGCAGGCCCTTCTCCACCAGGGCCAGTAGCTGCTCGCGGGTAAAGGACTGGGCCAGGATCGCCTGAGTCGGCAGGCCGTGGGGATGCTGGCGCAGCATGGCCAGCAGTTCGGCCTGGCGGGGAGCTCGCTTGAGACGCTCGTCGTCCGGCTGGCCGCCACTGTCGATGGCCCGCCACTGCTCGCGCATGCGGCCCGCCAGGGGACGGCCCTGACGCAGCAGCACCGGCATGGCCTGATGCAGGGTGTCGCCCAGCGAGTGCTGGTAGTAGCGGGCGGTAAAGCGGCAAAGCCAGAGCCAGTCGGCCGGCAGTGGGATTGCGTCCAGCCACTCCTCCACCGGCTTCAGCTTGGCCAGTGGCAGTTCGCTGTCCTGGTGGCAGCTCTCCACCACGCCCACCGCCTGGCGGCGACCGAAAGTCACGCGAACGCGGATGCCCGGCTGCCAGCCTCGGGCGGCGGCGTCTGGCTTGGACGATAGTCGAAAAGCCGGCGCAGTGGCGTGGGGATGGCCACGCGCAGTACGCGGGGGATGCTGCAAGATGCGTCGGGCAATTGGCCTCCGGCCTCGGCTCTGCTAGAATGCTCCGCCGTCGTGGCGCCTGGCGCGCCCGGCGGCAACCGGTTAGAGACGACAGACAACCCGTATGCGGTGCCTGGCAATGGATCAGGTGGCGGCATACCGCTCCATGAGGCTCAAGATGAAACAAGGTATCCACCCCGATTACAAGATGGTCACCGCCACTTGCTCCTGTGGCGCGACCTTCGAGGTCGGCTCCACGGTCGGCCATGACCTGTCACTGGACGTCTGCTCCCAGTGCCACCCCTTCTATACCGGCAAGCAGAAGCAGGCGACCACCGGTGGTCGCGTCGAGCGCTTCAACAAGCGTTTCGGTGCCGCCATCAAGCGTGGTTGATGCGAGCATTGCCCGCGGCTGCGGCCGAGAGGAAACCCGCCCAGGTGGCGGGTTTCTTTTTGCCTATACGTTGGAGGTGCGCAGCGATAAGCAATGACTTATGACTGATCTGTTGAGCATAAGTTACAGCAAATGGCTTCGAATGGTCATGAAAAGGCAAAGAAAATGCGCGAACCGGGCGGGCATTGAGGAGTGGAAGGTTTTTCTATATTCTGTTTTTCTCTTCCCTACGTTACTCGGATACCGGATCACAGCATGACAGACGCCAAGAAGCAGGCCGCGCTGGACTATCACGCCAAGCCCATTCCCGGAAAACTCTCGGTGGAGCTGACCAAGCCCACCGCGACGGCTCGTGATCTCTCTCTCGCCTACAGCCCCGGTGTCGCCGAGCCGGTCCGTGAAATTGCCCGTGACCCGGAGAACGCCTATCGCTACACCGGCAAGGGCAACCTCGTCGCGGTGATTTCCGATGGCAGTGCCATTCTCGGCCTGGGTAACTTGGGTCCACTGGCCAGCAAGCCGGTCATGGAGGGCAAGGGTGTCCTGTTCAAGTGCTTCGCCGGCATTAATTCGGTGGATATCGAGGTCAATGCCGAGAGCCCCCAGGCCTTTATCGACACCGTGGCACGTATTGCCGACACCTGGGGTGGCATCAATCTCGAGGATATCAAGGCGCCCGAGTGTTTCGAGATCGAGCAGGCGCTGATCGAGCAGTGCAGCATCCCCGTGTTTCACGATGATCAGCATGGTACCGCCATCGTCACCGCGGCGGGCATGCTCAACGCGCTCGATATCGCCGGCAAGCGACTCGAGGATGCCAGGATCGTCTGCCTGGGCGCAGGCGCGGCAGCCATCGCCTGCATGAAGCTGTTGATCTCCTGCGGTGCCCGTTCCGAGAACCTGGTCATGCTCGATCGCCGTGGCGTCATCCATGCTGGTCGCGAGGGACTCAACCCCTACAAGGCGATGTTCGCCGTGGAAACCGACAAGCGCACCCTGGACGACGCCATCGATGGTGCCGATGTCTTCATCGGACTTTCGGGTCCCAACCTGATGACGGCCGACCATATTCGCAAGATGGCGCCCAACCCCATCGTCTTCGCCTGTACCAACCCGGACCCCGAGATCAACCCTGAGCTGGCTCGCGAGACCCGGCCTGACGTGATCATGGCCACCGGTCGCTCGGACTACCCCAACCAGGTCAACAATGTGCTGGGCTTTCCCTTCATCTTCCGCGGTGCGCTGGATGTGCGCGCCACGCGCATCAACGAGGAGATGAAGGTGGCGGCGGTGCACGCGTTGAAGGATCTGGCCCGCGAGCCGGTGCCCCAGGCAGTGCTCGATGCCTATGAGCTCGACCACATGGCGTTCGGCCCCGAGTACATCATCCCCACCCCGGTGGATGTGCGTCTGCTGGAGCGGATTACCTCGGCGGTGGCCCAGGCGGCCGTGGATTCCGGCGTGGCGCGACGGCCCTATCCGGCCCACTACCCGCTCAAGACCGTGGCTGACGTCTACGGCAATTGATTTCCCTGCTTGTCCCCGTCACTGCGCCGGCCCTTGGGCCGGCGCAGTGCGTTGAGGGGCGCCGACGCCTTGGCGCTACCAGGTGTAGAGCAGCGTGACGTTGGTGGTGTGATCGGTGTTGGCCACGGCCGTCTCGGGGGGATTGGAGTTGTGCTTGGCTTCATGCGACAGCCGCAGGGAGAGTCGCGAATTGAGGCGGGCGGTGAGTGAGGAGAGCGAGCGTGAGGTCGTGTTCTCATCGGTGGATTCGACGGACATCTCCTGGCGCAGGCTGGCGAATTGCGAGAGGGCCCAGCGATAATCGAGGGCGCTGTAGATCACGCCGAGTCCCCGGTTCTCTTCATTGTCGATACGATCATGGCGGTAGCCCGGGCCGGCTTCGAGGGACAACTGGTGGCGTTCGCCGTCGATGATGTCTCGTCCGTATCCGCCAATGGCGGTGGATTGCTGGTCGTAGCCGCTGAAGCGATCCTTTTCCCAGCGGGCAAAGCCGAACAGATAGTGGGGGCCATCGAAATCGTAGCGCTCCCGACCCGAGAGCAGATACTGCTCGGCGCTGGTATCGCCGTCGCGGGTGACGTTACGCACCTCGCCACGCAGGGTATGGGTCCAGTCGCCGGTCAGCCAGGAGAGTCGGCCCCTGCCGATCAGGGTCTGGCTGTCGGTATTGCCGGAGAGGTGGGTGTAGCCGAGCTCGGCTTCGCCGCTGAAGGTGGGGGCTTCTTCATCGGGAGGGGGTGGGGCATAGAAGAGTCCGCTCGCCTGGGCGCTGCCAGGAAGGGCGATGCCGGAGAATGCCAAGAGGCCGAGGGCGATCCAATTAGACGTTGTAGGGCGTTGCATGACAAGGCGTACCTGCGTTTCCGTGAGGCTGGACCGCATGGGAGTGCGGCAGACGCGGTTGGCAAGACGTAAGGGGCGGCGTCCCTGCCGCCCGGCGAGGCTATCGGCTCAGAAGATCGCCTCGTAGCTTCCGCTCCCCTGGGAGCCACTGCTCTGTTCGACTTCCTGTTCGATGCGGCGAGGCTCCATGTCCGGCAGGTAGTCGGGGTGGAAGATCTCGTTGATGCCGCCGGACTGTCCGTCGGCAAGGCGCCGGCCGGTCTGCCCGTCGACCCTGGCCTGCACCAGGCCCGAAGGCCTTTCTGGCCTGGCCTCGGGGCGGCCGTCGAGGGCGTGCTCCATGAATTCGATCCAGATCGGCAGGGCGGCATTGCTCCATACTCGGCGATCGTTTCGTTATCGTCCTTGCCGATCCAGACGGTCGCCACCAGGTCGCGGTTGTAGCCGGCGAACCAGCCGTCGCGCTGGTTGTTGGTCGTGCCGGTCTTGCCGACCACGTCGCTGCGGTTGAGGCTGAGAGCGGCGCGTCCGGTGCCGGTTTCGATCACGTCACGCAGCATGTCGGTGAGGATATAGACCGCAGTGGGATCGGCCACCTGGGGCGCGACCTGGTAGACCCGGCCGTCGATCTCCACTTCGGTCTGGTCGTCGCGACACTCCCGGCAGGCAATCATCGGGCTGGCCTCTTCGATGAGGTTGTCGTCGCTGATGCGAGTGACACGATCGATGAACCAGGGCGAGACCTGATAGCCGCCGTTGGCCAGCACAGCATAGGCGTTGGTCATCTCCAGCGGGGTCAGGTCGGCGCTACCCAGGGCCAGTGACAGTCCGCGAGGGAGTCGACTCGAAGCGAAGCCGAAGCCTTCCAGATAGTTGATGGTGGCGTCCAGCCCCAGTGTCTGAAGTATGCGAATGGTCACCAGGTTGCGTGAGCGGGCCAGGGCGACGCGTAGCCGTGTCGGGCCGAGGAAATCGCCGCTGGCATTCACCGGGCGCCAGATTTCGTTGCTCCCATCCTGCAGCACCACCGGGGCGTCGTTGACCACGCTTGAGGCGGTCATCAGGCCGGTGTCGAGTGCCGCCAGGAAGACGAACGGCTTGAAGATAGAGCCGGACTGCCGCTGGGCCTGCACCGCTCGGTTGAACTTGCTGGCATTGAAGCTGAAGCCGCCCTGCAGGGCGAGAATGGCGCCGGTGTCGGGCTCCAGCACCACGATCGAGCCTTCGGCGCCGGGCCGCTGGGAGAGGCGCAGGCTACCGTCTTCCCGTTGCAGGATGCGCACCAGGTCGCCAGTGCTGGCGATCTCGGATGCGGAGCTCGGCTCGGGGCCGCGCGCCCGTGGGCTGCGATAGGCACGGGCCCAGCTCAGGCCGTCCCACTCCACGGTGCGCAATTCGCCGCCGCGCGTCATGACCTGCATCTCGCGGCCTTCGCTGGCAACCACGATGGCGGGCTGCAGGGGGCCGAGCCCGGGGGTGCGTTCCAGCAGGCGCAGCCAGTTGCTGACATCGCCATCGACACCCTCGACCTCGGTCTGGCTGCGTTCAGCCGCCTGGCGGGCCGTTTCCAGTATCTCTGGTGATTCGGACAGCTCCTCCTCCAGGCCTCGGCGCTCGGTGCGCGCCTGGGCCTCGGCAAGGCTGCCAGGGACGTCGGTCTCTTCCGGCCCGCGCCAGCCGTGCCGGGTGTCGTAGGCGATCAGGCCGTTGGCCAGGGCGTCACGGGCAAAAGGCTGGAGGTCGCTGTCCAGGGTGGTGTGAATGCGATAGCCGCCGGTATAGGCCTCCTCACCGAAGCGCTCGATGGCATACTGCCGTGCCATCTCGGCGACATAGTCGGCGTCCACCTCGACCTGGGCGAAATGGCGTTGCGCGGTGATGGGCTCCTGAACGGCAGCCTCATAGCTGGCCTGATCGATATTGCCGAGCTGACGCATGCGATAGAGAATCCAGTTGCGCCGGATGAGCGAGCGTTCGGGATTGGCCAGCGGGTTGAAGGCGGAAGGGGCCTTGGGAAGCCCGGCAATCATCGCCTTCTGGGCCAGGCTGAGTTCCTCGAGGGGCTTGTGGTAGTAGACCTCCGCCGCTGCCGCAATGCCGTAGGCGCGGTTCCCCAGGAATATCTTGTTGACGTAGAGCTCGAAGATCTCCTCCTTGGTGAGGATTCGCTCCATCTGCAGTGCCAGCAGGATCTCGCGGATCTTGCGGGTGAAGGTCCGGTCCAGGGTCAGCAGGTAGTTGCGGGCCACCTGCATGGTGATGGTAGAGCCGCCGGACTGGATATCGCCGCCGCTGGAAGCCAGCTCCACGGCGGCTCGTGCCAGGCCGCGCGGATCGACGCCGCGGTGTTCGAAGAAAGCGGCATCCTCGGCGGCGAGAAGCGCCTGGATGAATTCTGCGGGAATCTCGTCGAAATCCACCGCCATGCGGCGCTCTTCACCATATTCGCCGATCAGCTTGCCGTCGCGGGTGAAGATGCGCAGGGGGGTGTGCAGCTCGAAATCCTGAAGCTGACGCACGTCGGGTAGGCCGGGTGTGAAGTAGAGGGCTGCGCCGGCCACACCGAGCAGGGCCGTGGTCGATAGCGCTATCAGCAGCCAGAAGGCCGAGAAAATCAGGGTCTTGATCCACTTCATGAAAAGACGGTATCCGTGATGAGGGCAGGAAGGAAAGGGCGACGATGGAGCGGGCCTTCACTGGCGACAACCATTATATGAATCCAGGCCGTCGGCCACCAGCGTTGAGGCGACGGAAGTCCAACTTTGTGTGACTAAGGCCAATATCATGTAACCTCGTTCCTAGAGTTCAAGGTACTATCTTTCTGAGCCTTGTCGTCCAGGCGACCTAAGGCGAACTGACCGATAACAAGCGGAATATCGCGACTGAATACGCAGGAATAAGAATTGATGCGACTCAGAGCTTCCGGCAAGGGGCTGATAGGCGTCGATATCACCTCGGCAACGGTCAAGCTGATCGAGCTCAGGCGGGCCGGCTCCCATCATCAAATCGACAGCTACGCCGTCAGGCCCTTGCGGGAAGGTGCCGTGGTGGAGCGACGCATTCGTGACATGGGCGAGGTGGCCGATGCCTTGCGCCGTGCTGTGGAAAGCGCGAGACCCTCTTCCAAGCTTGCCGTGGCTGCCGTTCCGGCCAGCGCCGCGATTACCAAGACACTGACGCTACCCGCTTCGCTCAATGACGATGAGATCGAGGCGCGTATCCAGCTTGAATCAGACAAGCATATTCCGTTTCCGTTCAGTGAGGTCGCCTTCGACTTCCAGCGGCTGGGGCTCAATGCCCGTTATGGCGACCAGCAGGACATCCTGCTGGTCGCCTGTCGTCAGCAGGATGTCAATCAGCTCACCGACGCACTGGTGCAGGCGGGCCTGACCCCGGCGGCAGTGGATGTGGAAACCTTTGCCATGGAGCGCGCCTTCACCGAGCTGCGCCATCAGTTGCCCCCTGCCGGCGCAGACGACGACTGCGTAGCGCTGGTCGATATCGGGGCGACCATGAATGCCTTTCACGTCTTGCGAGAGGGGCGAATCACCTACAGCCGGGACACCGTGTTCGGGGGGCGGCAGCTGACCGAGGAGATCCGCGTCCGTTACGGCTTGACCCTGGAAGAGGCGGGCCTGGCCAAGAAGCGTGGCGGCCTGCCCGAGGATTACCAGACCAGCGTGCTGGCCCCCTTCCTGGACACCCTGGTCCAGCAGGTCGGTCGCTCGCTGCAGCTCTACTATACAGCCGGCCGCAAGCACGAGGTGCGGCGCATGGTGCTGGCCGGCGGGTCCAGCGTGATCCCCGGCCTGGCGGAGCGGCTGGCGCAGGAGAGTGGCATGGAGGTCGTGATCGCCAACCCCTTCCTGCGGATGCGGATCAATACTCGCATCGACGTCCAGACACTCGCCAGCGATGCGCCCGCCATGCTGACGGCATGCGGGCTGGCAATGAGGTCGGCACCATGACGATCGAGATCAACCTGCTCCCCTGGCGAGAGCGTCAGCGAGAACGTCGCAGCCGGCGCTTCTATGTTGCCATGGCGCTGGTGGCGGTCCTGGGTATGGTGGGCGGCCTGGGCATGACCTATCACTACCAGGAAGCGCTTGCGGCCCAGGAGCAGCGCAATGCCCATGTTCGTGACCGGATTCAGGGCATGGAGGGTGATATTCGCTCGATCAGCGAATACGAAGCCATCCGTGAGCGCATGATCGGCCAGATCGAGGTCTTCAGTGAATTGCAACGGGGTCGCTCGCAGACGGTAGAGGTCTTTCGTGACCTGGCCAACAGCCTGGTCGACGGCGTTCACTATACCGAACTGAGTCGGCAGGAGAGTCGCTTGAGGCTCTCCGGTCGCGCGGAAAGCAATCATCAGGTATCCGATCAGTTGCGAGCATTGTCCGCTGCGGCTTCGCTTTCCGAGCCGGTGCTGTCCGAAGTCGAGTCCGATGGCGGCGCCAGGCGGCGCTTCAGCTCAGTGTGACCCAGTTGGCAGGCCGGTCGTCCGGCGGCGATGGGGAGGCACCATGAGCCTACAGGCTGAGCTGCGTCGCTTGCGCGAACTCGATTGGCGAGAGCTGGACATCAAGGAGGCGGGCGCCTGGCCATGGTTGCTGCAGGTGATCTGCTGCGCGCTGATATTCGGCCTGACCTTTGCCGGCATGCACTGGTATCTCGCCAGTCCCAAGGCGGTGGAGCTGCAGCAGCTGGAGGCGGAAGAGCGCCAGCTGCTGCGCGACTATCGCAACCGTGCCGCCCAGGCAGCCCGGTTGCCGGACATGCTCGAGCAGATGACCGTACTCGAGTCCCGCATGGATCGGCTCATGGCCATGTTGCCGTCGGGGGCCGAAATCCCATCGCTGATCGACAGCATCAGCGAAATCGCCATCGATAACCAGCTGTCGATTGATTTCATTCGCTTGCGTGGCACCGTGGAGCGCGATTTCTATATCGAGCGGCCCTTCGATATCCAGGTGGAGGGGCGGTATCACCACATCGCCGCCTTCCTGGCCGGCATCGCATCGCTGCCGCGTATCGTTACCCAGCATGACTTTACCCTGGCGCCGGTGGAGGGGAGCGATCGCCTGAGGCTGTCAATGCTGGCGCGCACCTACAGCTATCTTCCATCGGCCCAGGAGGCGTCGCCATGAGCAGTAGACGACACCGCTGGTTGGGGGCAAGCGCTGGGCTGGTGCTGGCGCTTGCCGGCTGTGCGGACCCCCAGCTCTCGTCTCTCGACCGCGAGCTGGCCGAGATCCGCGCCAATCCGGGCATGCCGGAGCCGCTGGAACTCCCCGAGGTGCCGCGTTACGCGCCGACGCCCTATGAAGAAGGGGACCGTCGCAGTCCCTTCCGGCCTCAGCTGCCGGAACCGGAAGCGAGGCCGGCAGGGGATGCAGGAGTGGCACCGGATGCCGACCGGCCGCGGGAGCCGCTGGAAACCTATTCGCTGGAAGAGCTGGAGCTGGTCGGCGTGCTGACCATGGGCGGGCAGTCCAATGCCTCATCAAGGCGCCGAATGGAGAAGTCCATCGCCTGCAGGTCGGGAGCTACATGGGAGGCGACCACGGCAGGATCGTCAGTATCACAGGGTCTTCGGTGCAGCTGGTGGAGCTGGTGCCAACGGGCGGTGGCGGCTGGGTTGAGCGCAACACGCGCATCGCACTGGACAACGACTAGCCAAGACGGCTGCATCGCCGCGCCCAAGCAGGGGTGTGGTCTCAGGCGGGGGGAAGGGGAACGATGAAACAGATGATTCGCGCAATGGCAGGGCTCTGCCTGCTGGCAGTGTCCTCGGCGGCACTGGCGGCGACGACACTGACCGGCCTGGATTTTCGACAGGGCGAGAGCGGGGAGCTCCAGGTGGACCTCACCTTCAGTCACGGGGTGCCGGAGGTGCGTGGCTATCGGTTGGACGACCCTGCACGACTGACCATCGACCTGGTCGATACCGCCAATCAATTGGAGCAGCGTCGGATGGAGCTGGGAATCGGGGGGGTCGAGCAGGTTACCGCCCTCGAGGCGGGGTCGCGGACACGGCTGGTCTTCAACCTGGATGGCCCACTGCCCTACGACACCACCCAGCAGGGTGATCGACTCAGGCTCTCCATCGGCGGCGGGGCGGCGGTCGCGCCGACGACAGCGGTCGCGCAGCAGCCGGTGGCTCGCCAGGCGACACCCGCACCGGCACCCGCACCCGCCAGCGGTAGGCCTGTGATCGAAGATATCGACTTCCGCCGCGGCGAAGGCGGCGCGGGAAGGCTGATCGTGACGTTCGACCGCGCTGGCGTCGATGCGCGGGTGCGGGAAGAGGGGCGTAACCGCATCGTTGCTGACATTCGCGACGTGGAGCTTCCCGCCTCTCACGACCAGGTGCTCGATGTCAGTGACTTCAATACGCCGCTGCGCCGGATTACCCCGCGGGTCGGTCGTGATGGCGTGACCTTCGATATCGAAGGTAGCGGCGAGTTCGCCATGCTCTCCACCCAGAGCGGCCGCCAGTTGACCATCGAGGCGCAACCGGTTGCCCAGGCAGAGCGTGACCAGCGGGTACGCCAGCAGTTTCCCTATACCGGCGAGCGTATCACGCTCAATTTCCAGGATATCGAGGTCCGCTCGGTGCTGGCGGTCATTGCCGACTTCACCGGCCTCAACCTCGTCGCCAGCGATAGCGTGACCGGACGGGTCACCCTCAACCTCCAGGACGTGCCCTGGGACCAGGCGCTGGATCTGGTGCTCAAGAGTCATGGCCTGGCCAGTCGCCAGGAAGGCAACGTCATTGTCGTGGCACCTGCCAGTGAGCTGGCCAATATCGAGCGTCAGGAGATCGAAGCCAGGGCGCAGGTGGAGACCCTGGCGCCGCTGGTCTCGGAGTACGTTGAGGTCAAGTATGCCCGGGCCGAGGATCTGGCCCAGTTGCTGCGGGGTGGCGATGGCTTCGGCCTGCTCACCGAGCGTGGCCGGGTGGCGGTGGACCAGCGCACCAACATGCTGCTGATTCAGGATACCGCCGACCAGGTGCAGGAGATCCTGCGCACCCTCGACCGGCTCGACGTGGCGGTTCGCCAGGTGCAGATCGAGGCGCGCATCGTGATCGCCCGCGATGGCGTGACCCAGCAGCTCGGTGTCAACTGGGGGGTCTCATCTTCACGTCCCGTGCGGGGCGTTTTTGGAAGCAGTACCCGTGATGGCTTAACTTTCGGTGACGGGATATCGCTTAACGAAGGCGGCCGAGTGGATCGTCGGTTTACTGAGCGCTCCACACGAAGTGGTGGTTTGGCCGTTGATCTGGGTGGCTTCGACAATGCTGTATCGACTTTCGGCTTCGGCTACCTGTCGGGTGATATTCTGCTTGATTTGGAGTTACGTGCGCTGGAGAGCGAAAACCAGAGCCAGACCATCTCCCAGCCGCGCATCATTACGGCCAACCAGCGTAAAGCGACCATCATCCAG
>NZ_AZQX01000169.1:0-8630 GCF_000568385.1 Halomonas sp. BC04 | reverse complement strand
TGGGGGCACAGGCCACGCCCACGGCGCCGCTCTCCAGGCGCACCTCGGCCTGCACCGTGGGGTTGCCGCGGGAGTCGAGCACCTCGAGGGCAAGGATATCGGCAATCTTGGTCATCGTGTGTCGTCCTATTCTTATGGATCAGTCTTATGAATCAGCGTTGAGTGAGTCAGTGAGTATCAGGTGATATCCAGCGCCGGGAATGCCTTGACCAGGTCATCGATGGCCTTGAGCTGGGCCAGGAAGGGCTCGAGCCGGTCCAGGGGGAGCGCACAGGGGCCATCACACTTGGCATTGTCCGGGTCCGGATGCGCTTCCAGGAAGAGTCCAGCAAGGCCCACGGCCACGCCGGCCCGGGCCAGCTCGCCAACCTGTTCACGGCGGCCGCCGGCGCTGTCCGCGCGGCCGCCGGGTCGCTGCAGGGAGTGGGTGACATCGAAGAAGACCGGGTAGCCGGTCTGCTTCATATCACCAAAACCGAGCATATCAACCACCAGATTATTATACCCGAAACTGGATCCACGTTCGCAAAGCAACAATCTGGCGTTACCGGCCTCCTCGCACTTTCTGATGATATGGCGCATTTCATGGGGTGCGAGGAACTGCGGCTTCTTGAGGTTGATTACCGCCCCGGTCTGGGCCATGGCCACCACCAGGTCGGTCTGGCGGGCGAGAAAGGCCGGCAACTGGATGATATCGGCCACCTCCGCCACCGGTGCGGCCTGCCAGGGTTCGTGCACGTCGGTGATGATAGGAACACCGAAACGCGACTTGACCTCCGCCAGTATCTCCAGCCCCCTCTCCAGGCCCGGGCCGCGAAAGGAGTGGATAGAGCTGCGGTTGGCCTTGTCGAAGCTGGCCTTGAACACGAAGGGAATGCCCAGGCGAGTGGTAACTTCGACGTAGGTCTCGGCCACTTCCAGGGCCAGCTCGCGGGACTCCAGTACGTTCATGCCGCCCAGCAGCATGAGCGGCAGAGAATTGCCGGCCTGAAGGCCGGCAATAGTGATGATGCGCTGCGCGTCTGTCATGGACACTCCTTGGTCCCTCAGCCCTGCGGCTGGGCCTGGGCCTGCTGGCGGGCACGGGTATTCTTGTGCTCCAGCGCCGCATTGATGAAGCCGGTAAAGAGCGGGTGGCCATCGCGGGGAGTGGAGGTGAATTCCGGATGGAACTGGCAGGCCACGTACCAGGGATGGTCTGGCAGCTCGATCATCTCCACCAGGGAGCTGTCCACGCTCTTGCCGGAAACCACCAGCCCCGCCTGCTCCAGCTCGTCGATGAACTGATTGTTGACCTCGAAGCGATGCCGATGCCGCTCGACGATCTCGTCGGCGCCATAGGCATCCCGGGCCTTGGTGCCGGCTTTCAGGTGGCAGACCTGGCCGCCAAGGCGCATGGTGCCGCCGAGATCCGAGGCCGCATCGCGCAGTTCGATCTTGCCCTCAGGGGTGATCCACTCGGTGATCAGGCCCACCACCGGATGCTGGGTCTCGTGGGTGAACTCGGTGGAGTTGGCATCTTCCCAGCCGGCCACATGCCGGGCATATTCGATCACCGCCACCTGCATGCCGAGACAGATACCCAGATACGGGATGCCGTTTTCCCGGGCGAAGCGCGCCGTGGCAACCTTGCCCTCGACGCCACGCTCGCCGAAGCGCCCGGCACCAGGATGGCGTCCTTGCCCGCCAGGCGTTCGGTACCGTGGCGCTCGATATCCTCGGAGTCGATGTAGTCGACGTTGACCTTGACCCGGGTCTGGATACCGGCATGGATGAGCGCTTCGTTGAGCGACTTGTAGGCGTCCAGCAGTTCCATGTACTTGCCGACCATGGCGATATTGATCGACTTTAGCGGGTTGAGCTTGGCGTCCAGCACATGGACCCACTCGGTGAGATCCGCCTCTTCCGCCTCGATGCGAAGTTTGTCGCAGACGATCTCGTCGAGGCCATGCTCATGCAGCATCAAGGGGATGCGATAGATGGTGTCGGCATCCTGCAGCGGGATGACCGCTCGTTCCTCGACGTTGGTGAACAGGGCGATCTTGCGCCGCTCGCTCTCTTCCAGCTCCACTTCGCTGCGACAGATCAGGATGTCCGGCTGGATACCGATGGAGCGCAGCTCCTTGACGCTGTGCTGGGTCGGCTTGGTCTTGGTCTCCCCCGCCGTCTTGATGTAGGGCACCAGCGTCAGGTGCATGAAGATCGCCCGACTCATGCCCAGCTCGCTGCGGATCTGGCGAATCGACTCCAGGAACGGCAGCGACTCGATATCGCCCACGGTGCCGCCGATCTCCACCAGGGCCACATCGAAGCCCTCGCCACCGGCATAGACCCGGCGCTTGATCTCGTCGGTGATGTGGGGGATCACCTGCACGGTGCCGCCCAGATAGTCGCCACGGCGCTCACGGCGCAGCACGTGCTCGTAGACGCGACCGGTGGTGAAGTTGTTGCCCTGGGTCATCTTGGTACGAATGAAGCGCTCGTAGTGGCCCAGATCCAGGTCGGTCTCGGCACCATCTTCGGTAACGAACACCTCGCCGTGCTGGAAGGGACTCATGGTGCCCGGATCCACGTTAATGTAGGGATCGAGCTTGAGCATGGTGACCTTGAGGCCGCGTGCCTCGAGAATCGCCGCCAGCGAGGCCGACGCGATGCCCTTGCCGAGAGAGGACACAACGCCGCCGGTCACGAAGATATATCGTGTCATGGAGAACCTGTCGAAACGTGATCATGAGGCGTGGCAGGAAGCCGCGCCAGGATGGGACGACAGACTAGCAGATTACGACGAATGGCTCAATTTCGGCCGGCTTGAGGCCTGACCCGCGGCTTGCCCGGCGACAGGTCTTCGCGGAGGCGCTGTGAATACTTCCCTGTACGCTACCGATTCCTTCCCTGGAATCGGACCTCCGCTGCGACCTGTCCCCGGCGCTGCTCACCACTCAGCAGCGGGCCCGCAATCGTCACACACCCAGGTAGTCGAGGATGCCCTCGCCAGCCTGTCGTCCTTCATGAATGGCGGTGACCACCAGGTCCGAGCCACGCACCATGTCGCCGCCGGCGAAGATCTTCTCGTTGGTGGTCTGGAAGGCGTAGGCGCCCTGTTCCGGCGCCAGGACCCGGCCGCGCTCGTCGAGTTCGATGCCGACGGTATCGAACCAGGGCGAGGGGCTCGGCTGGAAACCGAAGGCGATGACCACCGCGTCCGCGGGCAGGACTTCCTCGGAACCCGGCACCACCTCGGGGCGCTGGCGGCCATTCTCGTCGGGCTCGCCTAGGCGGGTGCGCACCACCTTCACGCCTTCCACCTTGCCTTCGCCCACCACCGCAACCGGCTGGCGGTTGAACAGGAACTCCACGCCCTCCTCCCGCGCATTCTTCACCTCGCGCTTGGAGCCGGGCATGTTCTCCTCGTCGCGACGGTAGGCGCAGGTCACCATCGAGGCGCCCTGGCGGATCGCCGTGCGGTTGCAGTCCATGGCGGTATCGCCACCGCCCAGCACCACCACCTTCTGCCCTTCCAGCGAGATGTAGTCCGCCGGATCCTTCTCGAAACCGAGGCAATGGTTGACGTTGGCGATCAGGTAGTCGAGGGCCTTGTGCACGCCTGGCAGATCCTCGCCCGGGAAGCCGCCGGTCATGTACTTGTAGGTGCCCATGCCGAGGAAGACCGCGTCATAATCCGCGAGCAACTGGTCGAAGGGAACCTCCTTGCCGATCTCGGTATTGAGCCGGAACTCGATACCCATCTCCTCGAAGACCGCGCGACGCCGCTCCATCACCGTCTTCTCGAGCTTGAACTCGGGAATGCCGAAGGTCAGCAGGCCGCCGATTTCCGGATACTTGTCGAAGACCACCGGCTTGACGCCGTTGCGCACCAGGATATCGGCGCAGCCCAGCCCCGCCGGGCCAGCGCCGATGATGGCGACCTTCTTGTCGGTCCACTCCACCTGGGACATGTCGGGACGCCAGCCCATGGCGAAGGCGGTATCGGTGATGTACTTCTCCACCGAGCCGATGGTCACCGCGCCGAACCCGTCGTCGAGGGTGCAGTCGCCCTCGCACAGGCGATCCTGGGGGCACACCCGGCCGCACACCTCGGCAGGGTATTGGTCTTGTGTGACAGCTCCGCCGCCTCGAGGATGTTGCCCTCCGCCACCAGCTGCAGCCAGTTGGGAATGTAGTTGTGCACCGGGCACTTCCACTCGCAGTAGGGGTTGCCGCAGTGCAGGCAGCGGTGCGCCTGGCTGGCCGCCTCCTGGGGCTTGTAGGGCTCGTAGATCTCGCCGAATTCCCGCGCCCGGGTGCGGGCATCCTTCTTCTGCGGATCCTGGCGACCCACGTCGATAAACTGGAAGTCGTTGTTGATCAAGCGATTGGCCATGTCTTGTCTCCTGGGTAACCGGCTTACTCGGGGCGCCTGCGGGATTCGTCAAGCAGGCTGCCCAGGCTCGCCGCCTTGGGCTTGACCAGCCAGAAATGACGCACGTAGTCGCTGAAGTCGTCGAGTATCTCGCGGCCCCGGGCAGACCCGGTCTCGGCAACGAACTCCTCGATGACTTCCCGCAGGTGACGCCGATAGGCCTCCATGGCCTCGGTATTGACCCGGTGGATCTCCACCAGCTCATGGTTGTAGCGATCGACGAAGGAGCGATCCTCGTCGAGGGCGTAGGCGAAGCCGCCAGTCATACCCGCCCCGAAATTGACGCCGGTCTCGCCCAGCACGCAAATCATGCCACCCGTCATGTACTCGCAGCAGTGGTCACCCGCCCCCTCGATCACGGCGTGGGCACCGGAGTTGCGCACCGCAAACCGCTCGCCGGCAGTACCCGCGGCGAACAGCCTGCCGCCGGTCGCCCCGTACAAGCAGGTGTTGCCGATGATGGCGGTCTCGTGGCTGGCGTAGCGGCTGCCCTTCGGCGGGGTGATCACCACCTTGCCACCGTTCATGCCCTTGCCCACGTAGTCGTTGGCATCGCCCTCCAGGTAGAGGTGCAGGCCCCGGGCATTCCACACGCCGAAGCTTTGCCCGGCCACGCCCTCGAAGCGCAACGTGATCGGGGTGTCCTCGAGCCCGGCCTCGCCGTAGTGCTTGGCCACCGCGCCGGAGGAAAGTGCCGGCACCGAGCGGTCGCAGTTGGTGATGGCGAATTCGAACTCGCCGCCGCTCTTGTCGGCGATGGCCTGCTCGATGGCACCCAGCACCTCCTGGTTCTTGGCCCCCGGGTCATGGGGCACGTTGCGGCTCACCTGGCAGTACTGCGGAGCGTCCGCCGGCACGAAGTCGTTGGTCAGCAGGGGTGTCAGGTCGAGCTTGCGCTGGGAGGGCGTCGCACCGTCCAGCACCTCGAGCAGGTCGGTACGGCCGATCAGGTCGGTCAGCTTGCGCACCCCCATCATCGCCAGCAGTTCACGCACCTCATCGGCGATGAAGCGAAAGTAATTCTTGACCATGTCCACGGTGCCGCGGAAGTGCTCGTCCCGCAGGTACTGGTGCTGGGTGGCCACGCCAGTGGCGCAGTTGTTGAGGTGGCAGATACGCAGGTACTTGCAGCCCAGGGCGACCATGGGCGCAGTACCGAACCCGAAGCTCTCGGCGCCGAGAATGGCCGCCTTGACCACGTCCAGGCCGGTCTTCAGTCCGCCATCGGTCTGCAGGCGGATCTTGTCGCGCAGGCCATTGATGCGCAGTGCCTGGTGCACCTCGGGTAGGCCCAGCTCCCAGGGGGAGCCGGCGTGCTTGATCGAGGTGAGCGGACTCGCCGCCGTCCCACCGTCGTAGCCGGAGACGGTGATCAGGTCGGCGTAGGCCTTGGCCACGCCGGTGGCGATGGTGCCGATACCGGGCTCGGAGACCAGCTTCACCGAGACCTGGGCTTCGGGATTGACCTGCTTGAGGTCGAAGATCAGCTGGGCCAGATCCTCGATGGAGTAGATGTCATGGTGGGGCGGCGGCGAGATCAGGGTCACGCCGGGCACCGAGTAGCGCAGCCGGGCGATCAGGTCGTTGACCTTGCCGCCGGGCAGCTGGCCACCCTCGCCGGGCTTGGCGCCCTGGGCCACCTTGATCTGCAATACGTCGGCGTTGACCAGGTAGGCCGGGGTGACGCCGAAGCGGCCGGAGGCGATCTGCTTGATCTTGGAGGAGCGAATGGTGCCGTAGCGCGCCGGATCCTCGCCACCCTCACCGGAGTTGGAGCGACCACCGGCCTCGTTCATGGCCTGGGCCAGGGCCTCGTGGGCCTCGGGAGACAGCGCCCCCAGCGACATGCCGGCACTGTCGAAGCGCGGAATGAGTTCCTCGACCGTTTCCACCTCATCCAGTGAAAGCGGGGATTCGGACGGCTTGAGCTTGAGCAAATCACGCAGGGTGGCGGGCTCACGCTCGTTGACCAGTGCCGCGAATTTCTTCCACTTGGCGTAGTCGCCCTCCTGCACGGCCTCCTGCAGCGCCATGACCACGTCCGGGTTGTAGGCGTGGTACTCGTGGTCATGCACATACTTCATCAGGCCGCCCTGGGAGATGCCCTTGCGCGGCGTCCAGGCGTCCCGCGCCAGCAGTTCCTGCTGCAGTTGCAGCTCGGCAAAACCGGCGCCTTCGATACGCGAGGCCATGCCGCTGAAGCAGAGGTCCATCACCTCGGAGTGCAGCCCCACCGCCTCGAACAGCTGGGAGCCACGATAGGAGGCCAGGGTCGAGATCCCCATCTTGGAGAGAATCTTGTAGAGGCCCTTCTGCATCCCCTTGCGGTAGTTCTCACGAGCATCGGCCGGGTTGCCGGTCAGCTCGCCGGTACGGTGCATGTCGGCCATGACCTGGTAGGCCAGCCACGGGAATACCGCGGTCGCCCCCACGCCGAAAAGCACCGCCATCTGATGGGCATCGCGGGCATAACCGGTCTCGACCACGATGTTGGCCCGCGGGCGCAGCGCCAGCTTGCCCAGGTGGTGATGCACGGCACCGACCGCCAGGGCCGCGTGGATCGGCAGCTGCCCCTTCTCGAGATTGGCGTCCGACAGCACCAGGATCACCTTGCCGTCGTGCACCGCGGCTTCGGCCTGGCGGCACAGCTCGACGAGGGCCGCCTTGAGCCCGACCTGCTCGGGATCATAGCCCAGCGGAAGGCGGTGACTGGCGAAGGTCGGGTCGTCCTGCTCGAGCAGGGCGGTGAACTTGCGCGGCGACAGCACCGGCGTGGTGAGGATGATACGGTGGGCATGCCCCGGCGTAGCCTTGAAGACATTGAGCTCGGGCCCGATGCAGGTTTCCAGCGACATCACGATGGCTTCACGCAGCGGGTCGATGGCCGGATTGGTGACCTGGGCGAACTTCTGCCGGAAATAGTCGGTGAGCAGCCGATGCTTGCGCGACAGCACCGCCATGGGCGTATCGTCGCCCATGGAGCCCACCGCCTCCTGGCCACTCTCCGCCAGGGGACGCAGCACCTGGTCGCGCTCCTCGAAACTGACCTGGAACATCTTCTGCCAGGTCTTCACCGCCTGCTGGTCCATGTTCTGGAAGCTGGCAAGCTCGGTCAGCGCCGATTCCAGGTAGTGCGCCTCCTCTTTCAGCCAACACTTGTAGGGGTAGGCCGACTTCAACCGTTCGTCGATATCGGTGGTATGCAGCACTTCGCCGGTCTGGGTGTCGACGGCGAGTATCTGGCCCGGACCCACGCGCCCCTTGGCCACGACGTCTTCCGGCTTGTAGGCGTAGGTACCGATCTCGGAAGCGAGGGTGATGTAGCCGTTCTTGGTCACCACCCAGCGCGCCGGGCGCAACCCGTTGCGGTCGAGCATGCACACAGCCTGCCGACCGTCGGTCATGACGACACCGGCGGGACCGTCCCAGGGCTCCATGTGCATGGAGTTGTACTCGTAGAAGGCGCGCAGCTCACCGCCCATGGTCTCCACGTTCTGCCAGGCCGGCGGCACCATCATTCGCACCGCCCGGTGCAGCTCCATGCCCCCCATCAGCAACACCTCGAGCATATTGTCCATGCTCGATGAGTCCGAGCCCACGGTATTGACGATCTCGTCCAGCTCGGCGATGTCGGGCAGCCGATCGTTGACGAAATTCTCCTTCCGCGAGTTGGCCCAGCCGCGGTTGGCCTCGATGGTGTTGATCTCACCGTTGTGGGCCAGCATTCGGAACGGCTGGGCGAGAGGCCAGCGCGGCGCCGTATTGGTCGAGAAGCGTTGGTGAAAGACGCAGATGGCCGTTTCCAGGCGCTCGTCGCCCAGGTCATGGTAGAAGGCCGGCAGGTCCACCGGCATCACCAGCCCCTTGTAGGAGACCACCTCGGCGGAGAGGGAGCAGACGTAGAAGTCCTCCTCGTCGCGCAGCATCTGCTCGGCACGGCGGCGGGCCATGAACAGGTCGACGTCGAAGCGCTCCGGATCGCTCGACTTGCCCGGCTCAACGAACAGATGGCGAATGCGCGGCAGGCACGCCAGCGCCATGGGGCCGCAGAATGAGGGGTCAACCGGCACGTCGCGCCAGCCCCGTATGACCAGGCCGCAGGCGCGCAGCTCACCCTCGAGGATGCCGCGGGCGCGAGCTCCTTGGCATCGTCATCGGGGAGGAAGATGGCACCGACCGCAAACCGCTCACTCAGGGTGACGTCGAGGGT
>NZ_AZQX01000168.1:0-21615 GCF_000568385.1 Halomonas sp. BC04 | reverse complement strand
GCGCATCATTACGGCCAACCAGCGTAAAGCGACCATCATCCAGGGCGAAGAACGCGCATATCAAACAGTTGGAACGGGTGATATTCCACAGATTGAGTTCAAGGAAGCCGAGCTATTGCTGGAGGTGACGCCGCAGATAACGCCGGACAACCGCATCATCATGGATCTGGTGATCAAGAACGACAGCTTCCGTGACGTGGCCGCTGGGCAAGAGCCGCCGATAGACACCAATCGGATCGAGACCCAGGTGCTGGTCGACAACGGGGAAACGGTGGTGCTGGGCGGCATCCTGACCACCGAGCAGCTTAGCCGGCTGGCGAAGACCCCCTTCTTCGGCGACCTGCCTGTGCTGGGAAGGCTTTTCCGTTATAATGAGGAAAGCAGCCAGAAAGTCGAGCTGCTGGTTTTCATTACTCCACGGATACTCGAAGACGGCCTGGCCATTCGCTGATGCAGGACTTGCCCAATCTCATACTGGTCGGCCCCATGGGGGCCGGCAAGAGTACCATCGGCCGCCTTCTGGCGGCCGAGCTGTCACGTGAGTTCTATGACAGCGACCACGAGATCCAATCTCGCTGTGGCGCGGATATCCCCTGGATCTTCGACGTCGAGGGCGAGGCCGGCTTTCGCCAGCGTGAAGCGCAGATGATCGAGGAGCTGACCCAGCTCGATGCCGTGGTGATCGCGACAGGCGGCGGTGCCGTGCTGCGCGAGGACAATCGTCGCCGGTTGCGCGAACGGGGTACCGTGGTCTATCTGTTCACCACCGTCGAGCAGCAGCTCAAGCGGGTGGCCAAGGATCGCAATCGTCCCCTGCTGCAGCGCCCCGACCGGGAAGCCACGCTGCGCGAGATGTTCGAGCTCAGAGACCCGCTCTACCGCGCCACCGCCGATGTCGTGGTACGTACCGACCGGCGCAGCCCCCGGGCCGTGGTCAACGAGATCGTGCGGCGCATCCAGCGGCTGGTCGACCCCCTTCAAGCCAAGGCCTGATACCCATGACCCTGACCCAGTCCCCCGCCCCCCAGCGCTGCCTCCAGGTCGCGCTGGGCGAGCGCAGCTATCCCATCCATATCGGCCCCGGCCTGCTGGGCGATCCCGCCTGGCTGTCGCCTTACCTTGCCGGCCGTCAGGTCATGATCGTGACCAACGAGACGGTGGCGCCCCGCTATCTCGCGCGCTGTCGACAGGGGCTGCCCGAGGGGCTCGAGGTGGAGGAGCTGGTATTGCCCGATGGCGAGGCGACCAAGACGCTGGAGAGCGTGAGTCGGATCTGGGACGCCCTGCTGGCGGCCGGGTTCAATCGTCGCTGCACCTTGATCGCCCTGGGTGGCGGGGTGATCGGCGATATGGTCGGCTTCGCGGCGGCCTGCTATCAGCGTGGGGTGGCCTTCATCCAGGTGCCGACCACCCTGCTTTCCCAGGTCGACTCCTCGGTGGGCGGCAAGACCGGCGTAAACCATCCGCGTGGCAAGAACATGATCGGCGCCTTCTGGCAGCCCCAGGCGGTGCTGATCGATACCGACACCCTGCTGACCCTGCCGCCCCGGGAGCTGTCGGCGGGTCTGGCCGAGGTAATCAAGTACGGCCTTATCCGTGATGCCGGCTTCCTGGGCTGGCTGGAGGACAACATGGCGGCACTGCGTGACCTGGATGCCGCGGCGCTGACCCGGGCCATCGAGCGCAGCTGCACGATCAAGGCCGAGATCGTCGCCGAGGACGAGACCGAGCAGGGGGTTCGTGCCCTGCTCAACCTGGGCCACACCTTCGGGCATGCCATCGAGGCGCACCAGGGCTACGGCAATTGGCTGCACGGTGAGGCTGTGGGTGCCGGCATGCTGATCGCTGCCGAGCTGTCGCAGCGTCTCGGCTGGCTCTCAGCGACGGAAGTGGCACGTGCCGCCGATATCATCGAGGCCGCCGGTCTTCCGCTGTCGGCGCCAGCGGACATGAGTGTCGATGACTTCCTCGACTTGATGCGGCTGGACAAGAAGAATATCGACAGCCGCCTGCGTCTGATCCTGCTTCGTGGCCTGGGTGATGCCCGGCTGCATGACGAGACGCCCCCCGGTCTGCTGGCAGAATTGCTGGCCTCCTTCCCGCGGCGCTGACCGCTCCTCTGATTCGCCTCCTTGAGGCTGAATTCGGCGTACTGATTCCTCTTGTTGCGAGTATAGCGACGCCCGTCTGCGACGGGCGTCGCTGTTTCTGGTGTCTGGCGGTCATGCAGTGAAACGATAAATCTGCATGCCTCATGCCGTATCGGTATGGGAAAAAATGGCATTATAGGACTAAAGTCTAATTCAACGCCTCTCGGCGTTTGAAAACCGTTTATGGCGGGTGCAAGTTATTGAACTGCAGGATGTTTTGCGATGGCTTGCCGGGACAAGTTGTGGATTTTACGGGAGTTTTCATGGGGCGGGAGGTGGCCGGGAATTGCGCGCCATGCCCCGAGGTGTCTATGCTGGGCGTCCTTTTTCTCACGACAGCAGAGCGTCAATTTTTCGGACGCAAAAAATAAAAACCGTTAATAATATAAATTCACTGCTGCCAAGTCAATAGTCTTCTTTTGAGGCACGCCCATGAACAGAGGCCTTCATCACCCCGGTGAGTTTCGCGACAACTGCGGCTTCGGCCTGATTGCCCACATGGAAGGGCAGGCCAGCCACGACCTGCTGCGGACTGCCATCGAGTCCCTCACTTGCATGACCCATCGTGGCGGTATTGCTGCCGATGGCAAGACCGGCGATGGCTGTGGCCTGCTGCTGAAGATGCCGGCCGCCTTCATGCGTGAGGTGGCAGCAGAGACCCTCGACGTCACCCTGAGTGAGCGGTTTGCGGTCGGTGCCATCTTCCTCCCCGATGACGATGCCAAGGAGGCTCGCGCCCGCGGCATCCTCGAGGGTGAGCTGCGCGCCTGCGGCCTGGTCATACGGGGCTGGCGCGACGTGCCGGTTGACCCCTCATTCTGCGGTCCCATGGCGCTGGAATGCCTGCCGCGCATTCGCCACCTGTTCGTCGAGCCGGGCAAGTCGAGCGATCCGGAGCGCTTCGACGTCGACCTGTTCATGGCCCGCCGCCGTGCCGAACAGATGTTGCGCGACGAAGAGGACTTCTACGTCTGTTCCCTCTCCTCCGAGGTGGTCTCCTACAAGGGGCTGGTGATGCCGGTGGACCTGCCGGCCTTCTACCATGACCTGGGCGACGAGCGCCTGGAAACGGCCATTTGCGTCTTTCACCAACGCTTCTCGACCAATACGGCGCCGCGCTGGCCTCTCGCCCAGCCGTTCCGAATGCTGGCCCACAACGGTGAGATCAACACCATCGAGGCCAACCGCGGCTGGGCCAACTCGCGGAAGGAAAACTTCGTCAACGAGCGGCTGCCCGACATCGCCGAGCTGGACGAGATCGTCAATACCGTGGGCTCAGACTCATCGAGCATGGACAATATGCTCGAGGTGTTGCTGATGGGGGGCATGGAGCTGCACCGGGCGGTGCGAATGATGGTGCCGCCGGCCTGGCAGAACGTGGAGACCATGGGCGGTGAGCTGCGCGCCTTCTACGAGTACAACTCCATGCACATGGAGCCCTGGGACGGCCCCGCCGGGGTCGTCATGACCGACGGTCGCCAGGCGGTGTGCATGCTCGACCGCAATGGGTTGCGCCCGGCGCGCTGGGTGGTGACCAAGAACGGCTACATCACCCTCGCTTCCGAGATCGGCACCTACGCCTACAAGCCGGAAGACGTCGTGGCCAAGGGGCGCGTGGGCCCGGGCCAGATACTCGCTGTCGACACCCAGACCGGCGAAGTGCTGCATACCACCGATATCGACGAACGGTTGAAGTCGGCCTACCCCTACAAGCGTTGGCTGAAGGAGGAGGCGCACTACCTGGAATCGGCGCTGACCGAGCTTGCCAGCTTCCAGAACATGGACCAGCAGGCGGTCAAGACCTGGCAGAAGATGTTCCAGGTCAGCTTCGAGGAGCGCGACCAGGTGCTACGTCCCCTGGCGGAGAGTGGCCAGGAGGCGGTAGGCTCCATGGGCGACGACACACCCATGGCGGTGCTGTCGCGCAAGCATCGGCTGCTCACCGACTATTTCCGCCAGAAGTTCGCCCAGGTCACCAATCCGGCCATCGACCCGCTGCGCGAAGCCATCGTGATGTCGCTGGAAACCTGCATCGGGCCCGAGCTCAATGTCTTCAAGGCCACGCCGGAGCATGCCCACCGCATCATCCTCACCACGCCGGTGCTGTCGCCGCGCAAGTTCACCGCCCTGCTCGAGCAGGACGACCCGACCTTCGCCAGTCACCGCCTTCCGCTGAGCTATGATCCCGAGCAGGTCGGGCTCAAGGCGGCACTCGTCGAGCTGTGCCGCCAGGCCGAAGCGGCTGTGCGCGACGGCAAGGTGATTCTGGTGCTGTCGGACGCCAGCCTCGAGAAGGGGCAGCTGCCGATCCATGCAGCCCTGGCGGTCGGTGCCGTGCATCACCACCTGGGCAAGCTGGCGCTGCGCCCGCGGGCCAACATCGTGGTCGAGACCGGCTATGCCCGCGATGCCCACCAGATGGCGGTGCTGTTCGGCGTGGGGGCGACCGCGGTATTCCCATGGCTGGCCTACCAGGTCATGGCCGACATGCACCGTACCGGCGAGCTCACCGGCAACCCGGCCGATGCCCGTGAGAACTACCGCAAGGGGATGCAGAAGGGCCTCTACAAGATTCTCTCCAAGATGGGGATCTCGACCCTGGCCTCCTATCGCGGCTCCCAGCTGTTCGAGGCGGTGGGGTTGCACTCCGAGGTGATGGACCTCTGCTTCAGCGGCATGGCCTCGCGTATCGAGGGCGCCGGTTTTGCCGAGTTGCAACTGCAGCAGGAGCTGCTGGCCCGGGACGCCTGGACGCCGCGCAAGGGCATCTCCCAGGGCGGCCTGATGAAGTATGTGCACGACCACGAGTATCACGCCTACAACCCGGACGTGGTCATGGCGCTGCAGGAGGCGGTGCAGGAGGGCGACTACGCCAAGTGGAAAAAATTCGCGGCACTGGTCAACGAGCGCGAGCCCGCCACCCTGCGTGATTTGCTCAAGCTCAAGCCGTCCGAATCCCCGCTTTCCCTGGATGAGGTGGAAACGGTTGAGGAGCTGATTCCGCGCTTCGACAGTGCCGGCATGTCGCTGGGGGCGCTGTCGCCCGAGGCCCACGAGGCCCTGGCCCAGGCCATGAATGAGGCCGGTGGTCGCTCCAACTCCGGTGAGGGCGGCGAGGATCCGGCGCGCTACGGCACCATTCGCTCCTCCAAGATCAAGCAGATCGCCTCCGGCCGCTTCGGCGTCACCCCGGCCTACCTGGTCAACGCCGACGTATTGCAGATCAAGGTGGCTCAGGGCGCCAAGCCCGGCGAGGGGGGACAGCTGCCCGGCGGCAAGGTCAATGACCTGATCGCCCGGCTGCGCTACTCGGTGCCCGGCGTGACCCTGATCTCGCCACCGCCGCACCATGACATCTACTCCATCGAGGATCTGGCCCAGCTGATCTTCGACCTCAAGCAGGTCAATCCGGAGGCCCAGGTCTCGGTGAAGCTGGTCTCCGAGCCCGGTATCGGCACCATCGCCACCGGCGTGGCCAAGGCCTACGCCGACCTGATCACCGTCTCCGGCTACGACGGTGGGACGGCGGCGAGTCCGCTCACCTCGATCAAGCACGCCGGCTCCCCCTGGGAACTGGGCCTGCCGGAGGTGCATCAAGCGTTGCGAATCAACGGCCTGCGCGACAAGATTCGCTTGCAGACCGATGGCGGACTGAAGACCGGTCTCGATGTGGTCAAGGCAGCGATACTGGGCGCCGAGAGCTTCGGCTTCGGTACCGCGCCCATGGTCGCCCTGGGCTGCAAGTACCTGCGTATCTGCCACCTCAACAACTGCGCCACCGGCGTGGCCACCCAGCACCAGTACCTGCGGGACGAGCACTTCCGCGGCACCGTGGACATGGTCAAGAACTACTTCCGCTTCATCGCCGATGAGGTGCGTGAACTGCTGGCGATGATGGGGGTGCGCAAGCTGACCGACCTGATTGGCCGCACCGACCTGCTCGAGGTGCTGGAGGGTGCGACGTCCTCCCAGCGCAAGCTCGACCTGACACCCCTGCTGACCAACGACTTCGTACCGGCGGACGCTCCGCAGTACTGCCAGGTAAGCCGCAATGTGCCCCATGACCCGGGGGCCAAGAACCAGGAGGTGCTGGCTGCCATCGAGCAGGCCATCGCCGACAAGAGCGGCGGCGAGTTCGAATTCACCATCACCAACTGCGACCGCTCGGTGCCGGCGCTCTCCTCCGGTGCGGTGGCCAAGCACTACGGCGAGGCCGGGCTCGAGGACACCCCGATCACGCTGCGCTTCGAGGGCGTGGCCGGTCAGAGCTTCGGCGTGTGGAACGCCCGGGGCCTGCACCTCTATCTGGAAGGCGATGCCAACGACTACGTGGGCAAGGGGATGAACGGTGGCAAGGTGGTGATCACCCCGCCGAAGGGCAGCCGCTTCGCCAGTCACGAGACCGCCATCATCGGCAACACCTGCCTGTACGGCGCCACCGGCGGCAGGCTGTTCGCCGCGGGTACCGCCGGCGAGCGCTTCGGGGTGCGCAACTCCGGTGCCCACGCCGTGATCGAAGGGGCGGGCGACCACTGCTGCGAGTACATGACCGGCGGCATGATCTGCGTGCTGGGCGAGACCGGCGTCAATTTCGGGGCGGGCATGACCGGTGGCTTCGGCTATGTTCTCGACGAGGATCGCTCCTTCGTCGACCGCTACAACCATGAGCTGGTGGAGATCCACCGGGTCAATACCGAGGCCATGGAGGCCTATCGGCGTCACCTGCGGGAAGTCATCGAGGAGTTCGTTGCCGAGACCGGGTCCGCCCGGGGTCGCGAGATACTCGACGACTTCAGCGACTACGTGCGTCATTTCTGGCTGGTCAAGCCCAAGGCGGCGAGCCTGGGCAGCCTGCTCGACGAATCCCGCAGGCGCCCCGAGTAAGCCGGTTACCCAGGAGACAAGACATGGCCAATCGTTTGACCAACAACGACTTCCAGTTTATCGACGTGGGTCGCCAGGATCCGCAGAAGAAGGATGCCCGCACCCGGGCGCGGGAATTCGGCGAGATCTACGAGCCTACAAGCCCCAGGAGGCGGCCAGCCAGGCGCACCGCTGCCTGCACTGCGGCAATCCCTACTGCGAGTGGAAGTGCCCGGTACACAACTACATTCCGAACTGGCTGCAGCTGGTGGCGGAGGGCAACATCCTCGAGGCGGCGGAGCTGTCCCACAAGACCAATACCCTGCCGGAAGTGTGCGGCCGGGTGTGTCCCCAGGATCGCCTGTGCGAGGGTGACTGCACCCTCAACGACGGCTTCGGTGCGGTGACCATCGGCTCGGTGGAGAAGTACATCACCGATACCGCCTTCGCCATGGGCTGGCGTCCCGACATGTCCCTGGTGGAGTGGACCGACAAGAAGGTCGCCATCATCGGAGCCGGCCCGGCGGGACTGGGCTGTGCCGATATCCTGGTGCGCAACGGCGTAAAACCCGTGGTCTTCGACAAGTATCCGGAAATCGGCGGCCTGCTGACCTTCGGCATTCCCGAGTTCAAGCTCGAGAAGACGGTGATGGAGCGTCGTCGCGCGGTATTCGAGGAGATGGGTATCGAGTTCCGGCTCAATACCGAGATCGGCAAGGAGGTCCCCTTCGACCAGTTGCTCGCGGAGTACGATGCGGTCTTCCTCGGCATGGGCACCTACAAATACATGACCGGCGGTTTCCCGGGCGAGGATCTGCCGGGCGTGCACAAGGCGCTCGACTACCTGATCGCCAACGTCAATCACTGCCTCGGGTTCGAGAAGGATCCGGCGGACTACATCTCGCTGGAAGGGCAGAAGGTGGTCGTGCTGGGCGGGGGCGACACTGCCATGGACTGCAATCGCACGGCGGTACGCAGGGTGCCTCGATGGTGACCTGTGCCTACCGCCGTGACGAGGAGAACATGCCCGGCTCCAAGCGCGAGGTGAAGAATGCCCGCGAGGAGGGCGTGGAGTTCCTCTTCAACCGCCAGCCGGTGGCGGTGGTGGGCGAAGGCAAGGTGGAAGGCGTGAAGGTGGTACGCACCCGTCTTGGCGAGCCCGACGAGAATGGTCGCCAGCGTCCCGAGGTGGTGCCGGGCTCCGAGGAGGTCCTGCCCGCGGACGCGGTGGTCATTGCCTTTGGCTTCCAGCCGAGCCCCGCGCCCTGGTTCGAGACCGTCGGTATCGAGCTCGATGAGCGCGGGCGGGTCCTGGCGCCGGAGCAGGGCGCCTACGCCTTCCAGACCACCAACGAGAAGATCTTCGCCGGCGGCGATATGGTGCGTGGCTCGGACCTGGTGGTCACCGCCATTCATGAAGGGCGGCAGGCCGGCGAAGGCATCCTCGACTACCTGGGTGTGTGACGATTGCGGGCCCGCTGCTGAGTGGTGAGCAGCGCCGGGGACAGGTCGCAGCGGAGGTCCGATTCCAGGGAAGGAATCGGTAGCGTACAGGGAAGTATTCACAGCGCCTCCGCGAAGACCTGTCGCCGGAACAGCTGCGGGTGCTGGCCACCGGAGCAGCGCTGGCAGACTTGCGACGCACAAGGACGAAACCCTGACATCTCGCTTGCGACTTACGCGTCGGGCCGGAACAAGGTCCCTCTTGCCGGTCGCAGACGCGCACGTCCTTGATCGACATCCCTGTCGATCACCGCTAGTCGCTTCGCTCTCTGTCAGCGTCCTTGCGAAGTCGCTTCGCTAGCCAGCCCTGCTCCTGATGTTCTCTTCTGGCCGGGCCGAAATTGAGCCATTCGTCGTAATCTGCTAGTCTGTCGTCCCATCCTGGCGCGGCTTCCTGCCACGCCTCATGATCACGTTTCGACAGGTTCTCCATGACACGATATATCTTCGTGACCGGCGGCGTTGTGTCCTCTCTCGGCAAGGGCATCGCGTCGGCCTCGCTGGCGGCGATTCTCGAGGCGCGCGGCCTCAAGGTCACCATGCTCAAGCTCGATCCCTACATCAACGTGGATCCGGGCACCATGAGTCCCTTCCAGCACGGCGAGGTGTTCGTTACCGAGGATGGTGCCGAGACCGACCTGGATCTGGGCCACTATGAGCGCTTCATTCGCACCAAGATGACCCAGGGCAACAACTTCACCACCGGTCGCGTCTACGAGCACGTGCTGCGCCGTGAGCGCCGTGGCGACTACCTGGGCGGCACCGTGCAGGTGATCCCCCACATCACCGACGAGATCAAGCGCCGGGTCTATGCCGGTGGCGAGGGCTTCGACGTGGCCTGGTGGAGATCGGCGGCACCGTGGGCGATATCGAGTCGCTGCCGTTCCTGGAGTCGATCCGCCAGATCCGCAGCGAGCTGGGCATGAGTCGGGCGATCTTCATGCACCTGACGCTGGTGCCTACATCAAGACGGCGGGGGAGACCAAGACCAAGCCGACCCAGCACAGTGTCAAGGAGCTGCGATCCATCGGTATCCAGCCGGACATTCTGATCTGCCGCAGCGAAGTCGAACTGGAAGAGAGCGAGCGGCGCAAGATCGCCCTGTTCACCAACGTCGAGGAGCGCGCGGTCATCCCGCTGCAGGATGCCGACACCATCTATCGCATCCCCTTGATGCTGCATGAGCACGGCCTCGACGAGATCGTCTGCGACAAGCTGCGCATCGAGGCGGAAGAGGCGGATCTCACCGAGTGGGTCCATGTGCTGGACGCCAAGCTCAACCCGCTCAAGTCGATCAATATCGCCATGGTCGGCAAGTACATGGAGCTGCTGGACGCCTACAAGTCGCTCAACGAGGCGCTCATCCATGCCGGCATCCAGACCCGGGTCAAGGTCAACGTCGACTACATCGATTCCGAGGATATCGAGCGCCACGGTACCGAACGTCTGGCGGGCAAGGACGCCATCCTGGTGCCGGGCGGCTTCGGCGAGCGTGGCGTCGAGGGCAAGATTGCCACGGCGCGCTTCGCCCGGGAAAACGGCATTCCATATCTGGGCATCTGCCTCGGCATGCAGGTGGCGGTGATCGAATATGCCCGGCATGTGGCCGGCTGGGAAGACGCCAACTCCACCGAGTTCACCCACGACACCCAGCATCCGGTGGTGGGCCTGATCACCGAGTGGATCACCCCCGAGGGCAAGATCGAACTGCGCGATGCGGCCTCGGATCTCGGCGGCACCATGCGTCTTGGCGGCCAGGTCTGCCACCTGAAAGCCGGCACCAAGGCCCGTGAGGCCTATGGCGCCGACGAGATCGTCGAACGGCATCGGCATCGCTTCGAGGTCAACAATCAGTTCATCGACGAGCTGGAGCAGGCGGGGCTGGTGGTTTCCGGCAAGAGCGTGGATAACTCCCTGGTGGAGATGATCGAGCTGCCAGATCACCCCTGGTATGTGGCCTGCCAGTTCCATCCGGAATTCACCTCCACTCCCCGCGATGGCCACCCGCTGTTTACCGGCTTCATCAATGCGGCGCTGGAGCACAAGAATACCCGTGCCCGCCAGCAGGCCCAGGCCCAGCCCCAGGGCTGAGGGACGAAGGAGTGTCCATGACAGACGCACAACGCATCATCGACATTGCCGGCCTTCAGGCCGGCAATTCGCTGCCGCTCATGCTGCTGGGCGGCATGAACGTACTGGAGTCCCGCGATCTGGCCCTGGAAGTGGCCGAGACCTACATCGAGGTTACCGGTCGGCTGGGCATTCCCTTCGTGTTCAAGGCCAGCTTCGACAAGGCCAACCGCAGCTCTATCCACTCCTTTCGCGGCCCGGGCCTGGAGAGGGGGCTGGAGATACTGGCGGAGGTCAAGTCGCGCTTCGGCGTTCCCATCATCACCGATGTGCACGAACCCTGGCAGGCCGCGCCGGTGGCAGAGGTGGCCGATATCATCCAGTTGCCGGCCTTTCTCGCCCGCCAGACCGACCTGGTGGTGGCCATGGCCGAGACCGGGGCGGTGATCAACCTCAAGAAGCCGCAGTTCCTCGCACCCCATGAAATGCGCCATATCATCAGGAAGTGCGAGGAGGCGGGCAATGCCAGATTGTTGCTCTGCGAGCGCGGCTCCAGCTTCGGATACAATAATCTGGTGGTTGATATGCTCGGTTTTGGCGATATGAAGCAGACCGGCTACCCGGTCTTCTTCGATGTCACCCATTCCCTGCAACGACCGGGTGGTCGGGCGGACAGTGCCGGCGGCCGCCGTGAGCAGGTTGGCGAGCTGGCCCGGGCCGGCGTGGCGGTGGGCCTTGCCGGTCTCTTCCTGGAAGCGCATCCGGACCCGGACAATGCCAAGTGTGATGGCCCCTGTGCGCTGCCCCTGGACCGGCTCGAGCCCTTCCTGACCCAGCTCAAGGCCATCGATGACCTGGTCAAGGCATTCCCGGCGCTGGATATCACCTGATCCTCACTGACTCACTCAGCGCTGATTCATAAGACTGATTCTTAAGACTGATCCATAAGAATAGGACGACACACGATGACCAAGATTGCCGATATCCTTGCCCTCGAGGTGCTCGACTCCCGCGGCAACCCCACGGTGCAGGCCGAGGTGCGCCTGGAGAGCGGCGCCGTGGGCGTGGCCTGTGCCCCCAGCGGCGCCTCCACCGGTTCGCGTGAAGCCCTCGAGCTGCGCGATGGCGACAAGGCGCGCTATCTGGGCAAGGGCGTGCTGAAAGCCGTCGAGGCGGTGAACGGTGCGATTCGCAGCAAGCTCGTGGGCATGGATGCCCGGGATCAGCGTGGCCTGGACAACGCCATGCTGGCGCTGGACGGTACCGACAACAAGGCCTCGCTCGGCGCCAACGCTATCCTGGCGGTGTCGCTGGCCGCCGCCAAGGCGGCGGCCAACGCCAAGGGTGTGCCGCTCTACGCGCATATTGCCGAGCTCTATGGTCACCCCGGCCGCTACAGCATGCCGGTGCCGATGATGAACATCCTCAACGGCGGCGAGCATGCCGACAACAACGTCGACATCCAGGAGTTCATGGTCCAGCCGGTGGGGGCGCCGAACTTCCGTGAAGGTCTGCGCATGGGCGCCGAGATCTTCCACGCCCTCAAGAAGGTGCTGTCTGCCCGGGGCCTCTCCACGGCGGTGGGTGACGAAGGCGGCTTCGCCCCCAACCTGGCCTCCAATGCCGAGGCGCTGGCGGTGATCAAGCAGGCCGTGGCGGATGCCGGCTATACCCTGGGCGGCGACATCACCCTGGCGCTGGACTGCGCCTCCTCCGAGTTCTACAAGGACGGCCAGTACAACCTCGCCGGCGAAGGCAAGCAGTATGACGCCGACGGCTTCGTCGACTACCTGGCCGGGCTGTGCAATGACTATCCCATCGTCTCCATCGAGGATGGCATGGACGAGTCCGACTGGGCCGGGTGGAAGGCGTTGACCGACAAGCTGGGTGACAAGATTCAGCTGGTGGGCGACGACCTCTTCGTCACCAACACCCGGATTCTCAAGCGCGGTATCGATGAGAAGATCGGCAACTCCATCCTGATCAAGTTCAACCAGATCGGTTCGCTCTCCGAGACCCTGGATGCCATCAGGATGGCCCAGGACGCCGGTTTCACCGCCGTCATCTCGCACCGCTCCGGCGAGACCGAGGACACCACCATCGCCGACCTGGCCGTTGGCACCGCGGCAGGCCAGATCAAGACCGGCTCGCTGTGCCGCTCCGATCGCGTGGCCAAGTACAACCGGCTGCTGGTGATCGAGCAGCAGCTGGGAGAGGAAGTCGATTACCCGGGGCGTGCCGCCATCAAGGGGCAGTGAGTCGCTGTGGCAGTACTCACTTTTGAGTAGCTGACCGACGACATTGACTACACGGCTTGTAAGAGATTGCCTACAAAAAGCCGACGTCATAAGCTTGGTTTCAGGCAGGAAGACCGGCACCCGTGGTGTCGGTCTTTTTCTATCCATATGTTTTTCAATGAATTTCTTCTTCGGCGAAAGCAAAAGTTAAGTTAGGAATGGCGGTGGGAGGGAGTTGCGCCTCTCTGGGGAAATGCCACAATGCAAGTGGGACAAGGGAGAGCGGGATAGCTCTCCGGCAGGATGCAAAACGGGATGCGTTAAAGCGGGTGCGCCCGGTGCGACAGGATGTCGCTTCCGGGCAGGGATGTCACCACAAGGAGTCGGGCGGAGGGATCCGTCCAAGGAACAGCTGGGAGCCGGGCGGCCTGAGGGTCGCCTTTTTCAGCTAGTCAGACGCTTGAATAGGCAGGATGCATGAATGGAAAACGCCGGACGTCGTCGACGCCCGGCGTTTTCCTGTGTGCTCGGCTCAGCGCTCCAGGTGCTGCAGCTTCCCCGGCTTCCCATCCCACTCTTCGGCATCGGCCGGTGGATCCTTCTTCTCGGCAATGTTGGGCCAGACCTCGGACAGCTCCGCATTGATGGCGATGAACTCCTCCTGTCCCTCCGGCAGCTCGTCCTCGGCGAAGATGGCTTCCGCCGGGCACTCCGGCTCGCACAGGGCACAGTCGATGCATTCGTCCGGGTGGATGACCAGGAAGTTGGGGCCTTCATAGAAACAGTCCACCGGGCAGACTTCGACACAGTCGGTGTACTTGCACTTGATGCAGTTCTCGGTGACGACAAATGTCATGCCTGTCTCCCTCCTCGGGGCCGGGGTGTGCGTGCCCGGTCTGGTGATATTGAGCATCAGGCGATAGGCCTGATGGTTATAAAAAATCTTGTTTATATAATCTCTGTTCGGAGAAACGCTTCATTCTAGTCATGCGCCACCGCGGGGGCAAGCTGGCTAGACCCGATCGCGCCATTCATAGAGCAACTCCAGCGCCTGCCGCGGCGTCAACCCGTCGGGGTCCAGGCCCGCCAGCGCCTCGATCAGCGGATGCGGTGCCGTGGCGAACAGGTCGGTCTGCTGCGGGGCCGGCTCGCCATTGCCGGGCAGGGGCAGGCGACTGCCCTGGTCCACCTCCTGCTGCTCCAGCTGCGCCAGTTTTTCCCGGGCCCGGGCGATAACGCCCTGGGGAACGCCGGCCAGTTGTGCCACCTGAAGGCCATAGCTCTGGCTGGCGGGCCCCTCCTCGACCCGGTGCATGAAAACGATCCCGTCCCTGTGCTCGGCGGCGGTGAGGTGGACATTCGCTACTCCCTCGGCCTGCTCGGCAAGGGCGGTCATCTCGAAGTAATGGGTGGCGAACAGCGTGAAGGCCCGGCTCCGGGTCAGGTGTTCGGCGCTGGCCCAGGCCAGCGACAGGCCGTCGAAGGTGCTGGTGCCCCGCCCGATCTCATCCATCAGCACCAGGCTCTGCTCGGTGGCATTGTGCAGGATGCTGGCGGTCTCGGTCATTTCCACCATGAAGGTCGAGCGCCCCCCGGCGAGGTCGTCGCTGGAGCCGATGCGGGTAAAGATGCGATCCACGGGGCCGATACGGGCCGCATCGGCGGGGACGAAGCTGCCGGTATGGGCCAGCAGGGTGATCAGGGCCGCCTGGCGCATGTAGGTGGACTTGCCGCCCATGTTGGGGCCGGTGATGATCAGCATCCTGCGGCTGTCATCCATGATCAGGTCGTTGGGCACGAAGGGCGCGTCGCTCACCTGCTCCACGACCGGGTGCCGGCCGCCCCGGATCTCGATGCCGGGAGTGTCGAGCAACTGGGGGCGTTCGAAACCAAGCGCCTGGGCACGTTCGGCAAAGGTGGCCAGTACATCCAGCGACGCCAGGGCCTGGCCGGTGGCCTGCAGTGCGCCAAGCTCGGCATTGAGCGCATCGAGCAGGCTCTCGTAGAGCAGTTTCTCCCGGGCCAGGGCACGGGACTTGGCCGACAGCGCCTTGTCCTCGAACTCCTTGAGCTCGGGAATGATGAAACGCTCGGCATTCTTCAGCGTCTGGCGGCGGATATAGTCCACCGGGGCGTCCTGGGCCTGGGCGCGTGGGATTTCGATATAGTAGCCGTGCACCCGGTTGTAGCCCACCTTGAGGCCGGGCAGGCCGGTGCGCTCACGCTCCCGGAGTTCCAGCTTGATCAGGTAGTCGCCGGCGTGCTCGGCCAGGCCGCGATACTCGTCGAGTTCGGCATCGTACCCCTCGCGGATCACCCCGCCATCGCGGATCACCACCGGGGGGTTGTCCATCAGCCCGCGGCTCAGGGTATCGGCAAGCCAGGGTAGGGGCGGATATGGTGCTGCAGGTCGTCCAGCGTGGTGCCGTCGCTGAAGCCGCTCAGCTCCTGCTGCAGCGCCGGYAGCGYGAGCAGRGCGTCGCGCAGCCGGGCCAGGTCCCGGGGCCGGGCGCTGTAGAGGGCCACCCGGGCCAGGATGCGCTCCACGTCGCCGATGGCCTTGAGCAGGTCACGTAGCGAGGCGAAGGCCTCCTGGTCGAGCAGCAGTGCGACCGCCGCCTGGCGATTCTGCACCAGGGCGCGGTCGCGCAGCGGACGGTTGAGCCAGCGCTTGAGAAGACGCGAGCCCATAGCGGTGGCGGAGGTGTCGAGAACGCTGGCCAGGGTGTTGTCGGCGGTGCCGCCGAGATTGGTGTCGATCTCCAGGTTGCGCCGGCTGGCGGCATCGATCACCACGGCATCGTCACGGCTCTCCACGCCCAGCGCGGTGACATGGGGCAGCCGCGAGCGCTGGGTGTCCCGGGCGTATTCGATCAGCACGCCTGCAGCGGTGATGGCGGCCTCGAGATGGGCGCAGCCGAAGCCCCGCAGGTCCTGGCACTGGAACTGGTCGCACAGGGTGCGGGTGGCGCCGTCGAGGTCGAACAGCCAGTCGCTCTGGCGGCGCAGACCGCGGCGCCCCTCCAGGGTCGGCGGCAGGGGCAGGCTCTCCGGTACCAGCAGCTCGGCGGGATCGAGGCGCTGGAGCTCGGCCAGCATTTCGCTCTCGCCTTCGACTTCGAGCACGCTGAAGCGGCCGCTGGAGAGCTCCAGCCAGGCCAGCCCCCAACAGCTGCCCAGGGGGTGCACGGCCACCAGCAGGTTGTCGCGACGGGCATCGAGCAGCGCCTCGTCGTAGAGGGTGCCGGGGGTGACGATGCGCACCACCTTGCGCTCTACCGGGCCCTTGCTGGTGGCCGGGTCGCCGAACTGTTCGCAGATCGCCACCGACTCGCCGGCCTTGACCAGGCGGGCGAGGTAGCCTTCGGCGCTATGGTAGGGCACGCCGGCCATGGGAATCGGTTTGCCCGCCGACTGGCCTCGCTGGGTCAGGGTAATGTCCAGCAGCGCCGCGGCGCGCTTGGCGTCGTCGAAGAACAGTTCGTAGAAATCGCCCATCCGATAGAAGAGCAGCACCTCGGGATGCTCGCGCTTGATTCTCAGATACTGGGTCATCATGGGCGTATGCTGGGCGCTGGCCTGTGACATGGGGGTCCTGTGCTGAGCGGTCGGTTCCGGGTCTCTGGCGTGGCGATGGTGCCATGGCCTGCATATCGCAGACAAAGGCGCTATTGTACGCAAAAGTCTACCCCTGCGCGCGGCCGGCGTCAGGGGCCGGCCACCACCTCATTAAGGAGCGACACCATGGCACATCGCGCCGCCAGTCTGGCCAATCTCGACCTGATCACCCTTGCCGAACGCCTGGGGCGCCGCTGTCGGGAGCACGGTTTGAGCGTGACCGCTGCCGAGTCCTGCACCGGCGGGGGCGTCGCCAGCGCCATCACGGCCGTGGCCGGCAGCTCCGACTACTTCGAGACCGGCTACGTGACCTACTCCAATGCGGCGAAGAGTCGCCTGCTCGGCGTGCCGGAGTCGATGATCGCCCAGCACGGCGCGGTGAGCCGCGAGGTGGTCGAGGCCATGGTCGCCGGCGCCTGTCGCGAGAGCGGCGCAGGACTTGGCGTGGCGATCAGCGGTGTGGCCGGCCCCGATGGCGGTTCGCCGGACAAGCCGGTGGGTACCGTCTGGCTGGCCTGGGGCAATGCCGAGGAACAGCAGGCCGAGCGGCTGCACTATCCCGGGGATCGCCGGGCGGTTCGCGAACGCGCGGTGCGCGACGCCATCGTCGGCCTGATCCGCCATATCGAGGGCATGTAGCACCACGCTTGGCGGGCGACGTTTTTTTCGCCATACTACTGTCCAACCATACAGTGTCCGGGCGACCCCCTTATCGGTTTCGTCCGCCATACCGATTGTCTGGCCAGCGAACGTCAGGACGGCCCTTGCGCCGCAAGTCCAGCAACCGAATTTCTGCCGACGAGTTCTACGAGGAGCGCCACATGGCACAGGAAGACAACCGTTCAAAGGCATTGAATGCCGCCCTTTCCCAGATCGAGCGCCAGTTCGGCAAGGGTACCGTGATGCGGCTGGGTGATACTCCCCGGGTGATCATGCCGTCGGTGTCGACCGGCTCCCTGGGGCTGGACATTGCCCTGGGCATCGGCGGCCTGCCGCTGGGGCGGGTCGTCGAAATCTTCGGGCCGGAGTCTTCGGGCAAGACCACCCTGACTCTCTCGGTGATCGCCCAGGCCCAGAAGCAGGGCAAGACCTGCGCCTTCATCGATGCCGAGCACGCGCTCGACCCCAGCTATGCCGAGAAGCTCGGCGTCAACCTCGACGACCTGCTGGTCTCACAGCCGGACACCGGCGAGCAGGCGCTGGAGATCTGCGACATGCTGGTGCGTTCCGGCGGCGTCGACGTGATCGTCATCGACTCCGTGGCCGCGCTGACCCCGCGGGCCGAGATCGAGGGTGAAATGGGCGACTCCCACGTCGGCTTGCAGGCGCGCCTGATGTCCCAGGCGCTGCGCAAGATCACCGGCAACATCAAGAACGCCAACTGCATGGTGGTGTTCATCAACCAGATCCGCATGAAGATCGGCGTGATGTTCGGCTCGCCGGAGACCACTACCGGCGGCAACGCGCTAAAGTTCTACGCCAGCGTGCGCCTGGACATTCGCCGGACCGGCTCGGTCAAGTCGGGCGATGAGGTAACCGGCAACGAGACCCGGGTCAAGGTGGTCAAGAACAAGGTGGCGCCGCCGTTTCGTCAGGCCGAGTTCCAGATCCTCTACGGCAAGGGCATCTATCACGCAGGGGAAGTGGTCGACCTGGGCGTGCAGTGCAACCTGGTCGACAAGGCCGGTGCCTGGTACAGCTACAAGGGCAACAAGATCGGCCAGGGCAAGGCCAATGCCGCCCAGTTCCTCGAGGACAACCCGGCGGTGATGGAGGAGATCGAAAGCCAGGTTCGTGGCCAGCTGCTGGCCACGGTAGAGCCCCGGGAGAAGGAGAAGGAAGCCACCGCCGAGCTGGCCGATGACGCCGACGAAGGCAGCCTGCTCTAAGCCATGCGGGGGCAGCCGGCTACCGACCGCGAGAGCTCCCCAAGGGAGGACGCCATTCGCCTGCTGGCCCGGCGCGAGTACTCCCGCGCCGAGCTGGTGGAGCGCCTGGCCGCGAAAGGTCACGACGCGGCCGCCATTGGCGACTGCCTGGACGCCCTGGCCGAGCAGGGGCTGCAGTCGGATAGCCGTTTCGCCGAGAGTTTCTTGCGCTCCCGGGTGGCCCGGGGCCAGGGCCCGCTGAAGATTCGTGGCGAGCTCTCCCGGCGCGGTATCGACCGCGCCACCCTCGAGGCCGCCTTTGCCGAGGCGGAGGAGGTCGACTGGTTTGCGCTGGCCTGTGATTCACTGGCACGGCGCTTCGACGGCCCCGGCGACTCACCCCGCGAACGTGCGCGGCGGGAGCGCTTCCTGGCCAGCCGTGGCTTCGATTTCGAGCATCTGCGACATGCGCTCGACCACGCCTGGAATTCAACGCAAGATTCTCTCTAGCCCGCAAGCGGCGCCGGGGACAGGTCGAAGAGGAGGTCCTACGCCAGGGATGGCGTCGGTAGCGCCCAGGGAGGGGTTCACAGCGCCTCCTCGAAGGCCTGTCGTCGGGCCGGCGCGGACCAGCCCCTTCAGTCCCTTGACAACTACGCTATAATACCCCCCTTTGCGAACGCCCCGGGTGGCGCTTTCGGTGCGCCACGGCGCCCCTGCAGCGGCCTTGTTCGACGGGCCGCACCCGCTTGCCCGCCCGCCGGGTCACCATGCTCATCGCCACGGATATTCCATGAAAAGCGCAGACATCAGACAGGCCTTTCTGAGTTACTTCGAGGAGCACGGGCATACCGTCGTGCCGTCGAGCTCCCTGGTGCCGGGCACGGACCCGACCCTGCTGTTCACCAATGCCGGCATGGTGCCGTTCAAGGACGTCTTCCTGGGTCGTGACCCGCGCCCCTATGTGCGGGCGGTTTCCTCCCAGCGCTGCGTGCGCGCCGGCGGCAAGCACAACGATCTCGACAACGTCGGCTACACGGCGCGTCACCATACCTTCTTCGAGATGCTGGGCAACTTCAGCTTCGGCGACTACTTCAAGCGCGATGCCATTCGCTACGCCTGGACCTTCCTCACCGAGACGCTGGGACTGCCCAAGGAGAAGCTCTGGGTCACGGTGCATATCAGCGATGACGAGGCCGAGCGCATCTGGAAGGAGGAGATGGGCATCGACCCGGCGCGTTTCTCCAAGCTCGACGAGGACAACTTCTGGCAGATGGGCGATACCGGCCCCTGCGGTCCCAGTTCGGAGATCTTCTACGATCACGGCCCCGAGGTGTGGGGCGGCCCGCCCGGAAGTCCCGAGGAGGATGGTGATCGTTACATCGAGATCTGGAACCTGGTGTTCATGCAGTTCGACCGGGACACGGCCGGCAACCTCAACCCGCTGCCCAAGCCTTCCATCGATACTGGCATGGGGCTCGAGAGGGTCGCCGCGGTGATGCAGGGCGTGCACTCCAACTACGAGATCGACCTGTTCCAGAACCTGCTCGAGGCGGCAGCACAGCGTACCGGCCATGCTGACACTCGCCACCCCTCGCTGAGGGTGATCGCCGACCATATCCGCTCCTGCGCCTTTCTCATCGCCGACGGTGTTCTGCCCTCCAACGAGGGGCGCGGCTATGTGCTGCGCCGGATCATCCGCCGCGCCATTCGGCATGGCCACAAGCTGGGCACCAAGGATAACTTCTTCCACAAGCTGGTGGGCGCGCTGGACGTCGAGATGGGCGATGCCTATCCCGAGCTGCGCGAGGCGCGGCATCAGATCGAACGCATCCTGCTGAAGGAGAAGGAGCAGTTCGCGCGCACGCTTGAGCACGGCATGGGGCTCCTCGAGGAAGCGCTGGCCGAGCTCGATGGCGAGGTGCTGCCCGGCGAGACGGTCTTCAAGCTCTACGACACCTACGGCTTCCCTTATGACCTGACCGCCGATGTCTGCCGCGAGCGTGGCGTGACCCTCGATGAAATCGGCTTCAAGCGTGCGCTCGAAGCGCAACGCGAACGGGCTCGGGCGGCCAGCCAGTTCGGCGCTGACTACCATGCGGCATTGGATCTCGAGGGCGAGACAGCGTTCACCGGCTACGACCGGCTCGAGGACCAGGCCAGGGTCATGGCCATCGTCGATAGTGAGGGCAACGCCCTGGCGGCGCTCGAGCCCGAGCAGCGCGCGCTCGTGGTGCTCGATCGCACACCGTTCTACGGCGAGTCCGGCGGCCAGGTGGGCGATACCGGCTACCTGCACGTGGACGGCGGTCGCTTCCTGGTCACCGATACCCAGAAGCAGGGCGGGCACCACCTGCACCATGGCGTGCTGCTCGAGGGCAGCCTGAGCGTCGGCGCTGAAGTGCGGCCCCAGGTCGATGCCAGGCTGCGCGGTGCCACCATTCGCAATCACTCGGCCACCCACCTGATGCACAAGGCGTTGCGGATGGTGCTGGGCGATCATGTGCAGCAGAAGGGGTCACTGGTGACACCGGAGCGCCTGCGCTTCGACTTCAGTCACTTCGAGGCCATGACGCCCGAACAGCTCGCCGAAGTGGAGCGCCTGGTCAACGAGCAGATACTTGCCAATGCCCCGACCCGCATCGAGCAGATGACCCTCGACCAGGCCAAGGCCAGGGGCGCGGCGGCACTGTTCGAGGCCAAGTACGCCGATAGCGTGCGGGTGCTGACGATCGGTGCCGACGATTTCTCCATCGAGCTGTGCGGCGGCACCCACGTGGCGCGTAGCGGCGATATCGGCTGTTTCCATATCGTCAGCGAGCAGGGCATTGCCTCGGGCGTTCGTCGCATCGAGGCGATCACCGGCGAAGGGGCGCTCGCCTGGTTCCGTGAGCAGGAGGCCAGGGTCAATCGCATCGGCGAACGGCTCAAGGCCAAGCCGGAGCAGGTGGAGGAGCGCGTCGAGTCGCTGGTCGAGCGCAACCGCATGCTGGAAAAGGAGCTCGAGCGGCTCAAGGCCAAGCTGGCCAGTGCTGCCGGCCGCGACATGCTCAGCGAGGCCCGCGAGATCGGGGGTATCAAGCTGCTTGCGACGCAGCTCGAGGGTGTCTCCGGCAAGGAGCTGCGCGGCGTACTCGACCAGCTCAAGCAGAAGCTGGGTTCCGGTGTCGTGGTGCTGGGCGTGGCCGACAGGGAGGCCGGCAAGGTGAGCCTGATCGCCGGCGTCACCGACGACCTGACCTCCCGCGTCAAGGCCGGAGAGCTGGTCAACCACGTCGCCTCCCAGGTGGGCGGCAAGGGCGGCGG
>NZ_AZQX01000167.1:0-11576 GCF_000568385.1 Halomonas sp. BC04 | reverse complement strand
TCGGGTTGGATCAGCGCGCGGGAGGAGGCCGGGAACGCCTGCAGCCAGCCGTCCAGGAGGGCGACGGCGCCGATAGCCAAGCAGGTGATCGCCACCAGGTAGGTGAAGGTGCTATGCGTTAGAGACTTCGTTGGCATGGCGTTACGGGTTGCCTTCGGTTGACTGGGCGGCGTTGGTCAGCAGGTTGAGTATCCCCTGGTTGATCTGGGACGGCAGGCCATCGACCCGTGGCAGGTCGGCGGCCAGTTGGCCGATGGAGGCCAGCTTTTCGGACTGCAGTAGCTGGCTGTTGGCCTGCTCCAGCTAGCGCAGCATTTGGTCGGTCCGGCGCTCGTCGTGCTCCTGGATGCTTGCCTCTTTGGCCGCCGTGTAGTGCCAGCGCGGATTCCACGGATGCGCGATGGTGCACAGTAAGGTTCATCGGCCGAATTGGGTTGAGCTTTAGCTCTGTCGAGGCTCGGTGACAATGAAACTACAAGTGGGCCAACACTGCGTCGACGCTACTCTTGTCGACCACGCCACGTTCGGTATCGACACCGATGTACGTCACTTTTCCATCGTCGGCAATCAGTGCGTAGCGCAGGCTGCGCAATCCCATGCCGGCAGCGCGCCGATCGTTCTCCAGGCCTATCGCTCGGGTGAAGTCGGCGTTGCCATCTGCCAGCATCAGTATGGCTTGGGCATTCTGGTCCTTCTGCCAGGCGGCCATGACGAAGGCATCGTTGACCGAGAGGCAGGCCAGGGTATCGACGCCACTTGCCAGCACTTCGTCGGCTTTCACCACGAAGCCCGGCATGTGCGTGTTGGAGCAGCCCGGTGTGAAGGCACCGGGTACGGCGAAAAGAACGACACGCTTGCCGCCGAAAAGCTCGCCGGTAGCGATATCTTCGGGACCATCGGGGCCGTTCGTCTTGAGGATGACGTTCGGGAGGGTGTCGCCTACGGATAGTGGCATGCAATGATTCCTCTACGCTTAACTTCCCTGATAGGCATCGAACACTTCCTGTCCGGTCATATCATGGGTCTCGTTGGCGAAGGTGTAGTAGTCGGGCTTCTGGTCGATGAATATCTGGGTATCGAAGCTCCAGGCCTCGCCGCCATCGACCAGGCCCACCGGGATCGCATAGTGGTCGCCGGTCTTCAGGCGGTAGAAGAGATGGGTGCCACAGCGCTGGCAGAACCCGCGTTCGGCCCACTCTGAAGAGGAGTAGACCGTGATGTTCTCCTCGCCTTCCATCTCGACTTCGCTGACCGACTCCAGGGCCAGCATGGGGCCGCCGCTCCAGGTACGACACATGCTGCAGTGGCAGGCACCAAGGTTCTGCTTGCGGGCGACGACGCCGAGTTGTACGGCACCGCAAAGGCATCCTCCACGTGCGGTCATCCCTTTCATCGTTGCTTCCTCCCGGTTGCTGTCGATATCGTCATGACATCAACATTGTAGCGGGTAAGCTGTTGCCCGCTTCAACCCTATTCCTGTGCTGAGAAGGCGGTCGATGAAAGGCGGCTGCCGCTTCGACTTCCGCCAGGCCGGTGAGGCCGGGTTCGGGGGCCTCGGCGCCCGCGAGCACCGCCAGCACGGTTCTGACTCCCCGGGACAGGGAGAGCAGGTGATACCCCCCTTCCAGCACGAAGACCAGCCTGCTGTCACAGTGTTTCTGGGCCAGGTCCTGCAGCATGCGCGTCATTGACGCGAAGCCCTCGTAGGAGACATTGAGCGCCAGGTCGAAAGGATGCGGATCGAAGCCGACCGACACCAGGATCAGGTCCGGCTGGAAGGCGTCGGCGGCGGGCACCAGAATATCCTCGAAGGCCTTGAGATAGGCCCGATCACCGGCCCCGGCCGGCATGGGTACATTGATGGTGGTGCCCTCACCCAGCCCCACGCCGACGTCTTCGAGCTTGCCGGTACCGGGGTAGAAAGGTGAGGCCCGGTGGATGTCGAAGAGCATCACATCGGGGTCTGCCCAGAAGATGTCCTGGGTGCCATTGGCATGATGGGCATCCCAGTCGACGATCAGCACGCGCTCGCAGCCGAGCTCGGCTCTGGCATGGGCCGCCGCGACTGCCACGTTATTGAACAGGCAGAAACCCCGGGCGCGGACGGGTTCGGCGTGGTGGCCGGGCGGCCGGACCAGGGCAAAGGCGCTCTGGGTTCGCCCCTGCATGACGGCCTCCACCGCGGCGATGGTAGTGCCGGCGGCGACCTCCGCCGCCTCGACGCTCCCCGGAGAAACGGCGGTGGTGTCCACATCGAGCCAGGCATTGTGGCCGCGCAGCTCGAAGACATGGTCCAGATAGGAGCTGGTGTGAACTCGCCCCAGCTGTTCGCGGGTGGCGGGTCCGCCGCTTTCAAATGACAGGCCGGGGACAGGCTCGAGTTCGAGCAGCTGTCGAATGGCGGTCAGCCGTCCTGCATGTTCCGGATAGACCCAGGGAACCTTAAGTACCGACAGTAGTTCGCGTATACGCCGATCCATGCGTCCCGGCAGGAAGGGAGCGTCGGAATCCGGATGATGTGCCAGGACTCGCTCATCGTAGAAGGCGGTTACCTTGTTTGCATCAGCCAATGGCAATACTCCTTGGAACAGCGCTGGGGAAGGGGCGGTAAAGCGCTTTATCCTAGGGGCAAGGATAGTCGAGGGAGTGGTGGCATGTCGCTGTCTCGCGCTCGGACCGGCGACAGAAGGAAACGGCTCAATTGGGAAGAGCCACCAGGGCAGGTGGCTCTTTGTCACTGTGTTGCCCTTATACGGAGTGTCCGCAGGGGGCAATTCAGCTCTGCAATGTATGGTGCGCTGACGTCAGAGCTGGGCCAGCACCGTTTCGGCACTGCTCTTCTCGACGCCCTTGGCGTCGATGCCGATGTACTCGACTACGCCGTCATTGGCGATCAAGGCGAAGCGCTTGCTGCGCATGCCCATGCCGCCACCGCTGGCATCCAGCTCGGTGCCGATGGCCTTGGTGAAATCGGCGTTACCGTCGGCGAGCATGGTGAAGGCCTGGGCATTCTGATCCTGCTGCCAGGCCCCCATCACGAAGGCATCGTTGACCGCCATGCAGGCGATGGTGTCGATTCCCTTGGCAAGGATCTCGTCGGCCTTGACCACGAAGCCGGGCATATGAGTGTTGGAGCATCCGGGCGTGAAGGCACCCGGCACGGTGAACAGCACCACCCGCTTGCCGGCAAACAGCTCACCGGTGGAAATGTCCTGGGGGCCGTCCGGGCCATTGGTCTTGATCGAGATATCGGGAATCTTGTCACCTGTTGCGAGCGTCATTCGAGATCCTTAATAGTGATGGAAACGTTCCAGGCTACGCCGATGTTCGTGCTTGTCCAGCGAAGATCCGGCTGTTCAACATGGCGCAGTCAAGGAGTGCCAGCTGCCGTGCAGAAGCTGAGAACCCGCTGGGGCCCAGACGAAAACCGCCGCTCCAGGGAGCGGCGGTCGGACGGAGCGGGTCCCCGGGGGTGTGGCGCCGGAAGCTCAGCGTAAGGTCAGCGCAGTGACAGGGCGCCGGCCCCGGTATCCTCGCCCACGGCATCCTGGTACGCGGCCGCCTCTTCGGCTTCGGTCTCCGGGGAGAAGCGCACCAGAAGGGCGCAGGAGGCCAGCACCAGCACGGTCAGGCCGAGGTAGAACAGTCCCTGCTGGTAGGTGATGGCTTCCGAGCGAAAGAGGAAGGCGGCTGCCACGGCGCCCACGTTGCCGCCGGCGCCGACGATGCCGGCCACGGCCCCCAGGGCCTTCTTGTTGATGAAGGGCACCACGCCGTAGGTCGCACCCTCGGCCATCTGCACGAAGAGGCTGAACACCAGCATGATGCCGATAGCGTAGGAGAGCACGTGCATCTGCGAGAAGGCGACCAGGGCGATGCCTTCGCACACCAGCGCGATGAACAGCCAGCGGACTCGGCCCTTCAGCCCCCCCTGCTTGGCGAAGAGGTCTGAGAAGATGCCGCCCATGGTGCGGGCGAAGATATTCATCAGCCGAACAGACCGGCAATCATCCGGCGGTGGCCAGGGTCAGGTCGAAGTGGTCGAAGAAGTAGATGGCGGCGATGTTGTTGATGGTCAGCTCCACGCCGAAGCAGATGGCATAGACCACGAACAGGGCCCAGACGCGAATGTCCTTGGCGGCCGCCAGGAAGGTCTGGCCGGCACCGCTGTCGCCGTTGGCCTGGGGAAGCTCCCCCCGGGTGCGCAGGTCCTCGAAGTTGCCGTTGGGTGCATCCTGGGTAAAGCGGTAGTAGCAGATGCCGGTGATGAACAGCATGATGCCGGGCACCACCATGGCCAGGCGCCAGCCCAGCGTTTCACTGACACCCAGCATCAGCAGGCCCGAGAAGATCAGCGGCATCACGATCTGGGTGGTGCCGCCTCCCAGGTTGCCCCAACCGGCGCTGGTGGCGTTGGCGGTGCCAACCACGTTGGGCGCGAACATCATGGTGGTGTGGTACTGGGTGATGACGAAGGAGGCGCCGATGGCACCGATCGCAAGGCGTGCCAGCAGGAAGGTCTCGAAACTGTTGGCGAAGCCGATACCCATGACAGGGATCGAGCCCAGGATCAGCAGGCCGGAGTAGGCCTTGCGTGGCCCGATACGGTCGCAGAGCACGCCGATCAGCAGGCGCACGATCACGGTGATTAGTACCGAGGCGATGATGGTGTTGCCGATCTGGGTCTGGGTGAGGGAGAGGTCTTCACGGACCACCGCCATTAGCGGGGCGATACCGAACCAGCCGAAGAAACAGATATGGAAAGCGAACCACGAGAAGTGGAAGGCGCGCATCTGCGGGGTACTGAAGTTCAACAGGCGAATCCTGTTGGCCTTGTTGAGGATTTCCATGGGTCAGGCCTCACGCTTGATGGGTAGCGATTACGGAGAACGAGTCCTTCATCGTTGAAGGTCAGGTTCGACGCACTCGTACTCCGGAGAGCCTGGTCCACGCCTACCACTCTTTGATCTGCATCAAGCAATCAGCTTGCCGCTTTTTTATTTTGTATTATATTTCAAATATTTAAGTTGAAGTTACGGCCATTCGGCAGCGCCGGTTGGGGTTGTCGGAGAGATACGATGGTGCAGTGCGCAAGGCGCATGCGCCGTGATGGTGCTGTTGGCACTCGAGGCACTCGATGGCACTCGATGGCGGTCGTGAGGTGCAGCCACCGAGTGCCCGGGTCATGGGTCAGTTCATGGCCAGCTGCTGGCCGTCACGCTGGCAGGCCAGGAAGGCGGAGTTTTCCAGCCAGTTCGAGTCGGGGTAGTAGGCGAAGAGGTACTGGTCTTCCTTGATGCTGTCGATCAACGGGTAGGTGACTTCCTGGCGTACGGCGGGGCAGCCTTGGCTGCGCCCCAGCCGGCCGGTCTTCTCGATGAAGGCCTCGCTGACGTAGTCGGCGCCGTGGATGACGATGGCTCGCTGGTAGGCGAGGTCATTGATGCCTTCCTCGAGGCCTTCCAGGCGCAGCGAATACCCGTTGCGGCCGTAGTAGCTGTTCATGGTGCGAAACAGGCCCAGGCTCGACTGGTGGCTGCCGTAGACATTGGAAAAGACCTCGGCCATGGCATCTCCCGTACCCTGGCCGTGAGAGACCAGTTCTTCGAACAACAGTCGCGACTCGGCGAGGTCAAAGACCCATAGGCGCGGCTCCGTCGAGGGGCGGGAGAAATCGATCACCGCCAGGCGCTCGGCATCCGGTTCGGCGCAGGCCAGGGCATTGGCGGCGAGGCGAAGCACCTGTGGATCGGCGTCTGGCGCCAGACGGGTCAGGGTGGCATCGAGGGAGGTGCCATGCTGCGGGCTGGAGACCAGGGCCTGGGTGAGAAAATCACCGGCCTGAGCGACGGGTGCGGCGAAAAGCAGGGTGGCAAGCGCGGTGCAGGAGAGTCGTGATAGCGTGGCGTGTCGAGTCATGGCAAACCTGTATGCAACTCATCAGGTCGTGTCGCGCAGTGCCATTGGCGACATGACCCGGGCAGAGGGTGCGGAGCCAGCATCCGTGGGCTCCGGATAAAGGCACTATTATGAAGACATGGGCCAGGAAGGCCAGGACGTCTATCAACGGATCAGGGGTTCATCATGCGGGTATTTGTCACGATCGGGTTTGTATTAGCGCTTGTGTCGGGAATGGCGGGGGGCAGCCAGGACGAGGCGCCGGCGTCCGGCAGGGAGGGGGGAGATGATGTCTCGCAAGTCATCACCCGCCTGGTCGAAGACAAGGGGGATGCCTTGCGGGCCTTCTACGACGCTCGCAGCCATCGCCCGGCCTGGCAGGACGGCGAGACGGTGGCGGCATTTGCCGCGGCGCTGCATACGCTGGATACCGATGGGCTTAATCCGCAGGATTACCAGGCCGATGGCCTGTCGGCGGCTTACCGCCAGGCCTATGCCGAGGGGGATGGCGATGGGGGTAACGATGGGGGTAGCGAGAGGCAGGCACGATTCGACCTGCATGCCAGCCAGGTGTTGCTGACGGCACTCACGCATCTGCAGCGGGGCAAGGTGGATCCACGCAGTATTGATCCCGACTGGGAAATCCCCATCGCGGCTGTCGAGCTGGACCCGGCGGCTATCTCCCGGGCGGTGGATGCCCAGCGCTTCGAGCAGGCCTTTGCCGAGGCGCGCCCCGCCTACGCACCCTATGAACGACTCCGCGCCGGCCTGGCCCGGTATCGGATCCTTGAGCGATCGGGCGGGTGGGAGAGCCTGCCCTCACGGCAGCGGGCGCTGCGGCCGGGCGATAGCGATGACGATGTCTTGCTGCTGCGGGAGCGCCTGGCCATGATGGGGGAAGTCGAACTCATGGCCGCCGCCATGGAGGTCTTTCCGGGGGCCGTACTCGATGGGCCGGATCTGCGACGCTATGACGAGCGGCTCGAAGCGGCCGTCCGGCGCTTTCAACGGCGCCATCTGCTGGAGGTTGACGGTATCGTCGGTCCCCAGACCCTGGCCGCCCTGAACGTGCCGGTGGAGGATCGCATCGATCAGATTCGCCTCAACATGGAGCGTGCCCGCTGGCTGCTGCATGGCTTGCCGGAATCCTTCGTGCTGGTGGATATCGCCGGCTATCGGCTCAGCTACATTCGCCCCAATGGTGAAATCTGGCGCTCGCGGATCGTGGTGGGGCGCCCTTACCGACGCACACCGTCGCTGCGCTCCGAGATCACCCACCTGACCGTCAACCCGACCTGGACGATTCCCCCGACCATCCTGCGCGAGGACGTGCTGCCCGCGGTGCGTCGTGACCTGGGCTACCTGTGGCGGGAACGGATCCAGGTGCTCAGCCCTTCGGGCGAGCTGCTGGATCCCTGGGAGATCGACTGGTCGCGGCCGGGCAATGTGGTGCTGCGCCAGAGTCCCGGGCCGCATAATGCGCTGGGGGAGCTGGTGGTCCGCTTTCCCAATGACCATATGGTCTACCTGCACGATACGCCGTCACAGGGACTCTTCGCCCGGGAGCAGCGGGCCGTCAGTTCCGGCTGCATCCGGGTGGAGAATATCGACGAGTTCGCCCAGTTGCTGCTCGATGACACCCGCAGTGGCTACGATGTGCGCGCGCAGATCGAGCGTGGCGGGACGCGTAACGTCTCGCTCGCCGAACGCATGCCGGTCATCCTGCACTACTGGACCGTACATCCGGCCGAAGATGGCCAGCTGGCCTTTCGTCCGGACATCTACGAACGCGACGATGCCCTGCTGCGCGCCCTGGATCGGCCGCTGTCGCTGTAGCGACGTGAGGGGCAGCAGAGGCGCGTTTCAGCGATACCCCTTGGCCTGCAGGCGGAAGAGGCGGGCATAGCGGCCGTTGGCGGCCATCAGGCTCTCGTGGTTACCCTGCTCGATGATCTCGCCACCGTCGATGACCAGGATGTGGTCCGCGGCGCGCACGGTGGAGAAGCGGTGGGAGATGAGGATGGTCATCTTGTCCCGGCTGTGCTCGCGGAAGTCGTCGTAGACGGCGGCCTCGGCGGCGGCATCCATGGCGGCGGTGGGTTCGTCCAGCACCAGGATGTCGGCGCTCTCGCGCATATAGGCCCGGGACAGGGCGATCTTCTGCCACTGGCCCCGGAGAGCTCCTGGCCGCCCTTGAACCAGCGTCCGAGCTGGGTGTGGTATCCCCCGGGCATCTCATTGATGAACGCCTCGGCAAGGCCGCGGCGGGCTGCCTGCTGCCAGCGTGCCTCGTCCTCGAAGGAGGCCACGTCACCAGCTCCCAGGTTCTCGCCCACCTTCATCTGGTAGCGAACGAAGTCCTGGAAGATCACGCCGATGCGCCGGCGCAGGGTCTGGACGTCCCAGTCGCGCAGGTCGCTGCCGTCAAGCAGGATTCGTCCTTCGCTGGGTTCGTAGAGTCGGGTCAACAGCTTGATCAGGGTCGTCTTGCCGGAACCGTTGGCGCCGACCAGGGCCAGGCTGCCGCCGGGCCCGACGTGTAGCGAGATACGCTTCAAGGCCGGTTTGTCGGCGCCGGGGTAGGTGAAGCTGACGCCCTCGAAGCGGATGCCGTCGCCGGGGTTCGCGCCCTCGGTGAGGTGGCCGCGCTCGGCGGCCACTGGCTGCTCCAGGTACTCGTAGAGGTTTGACAGGTAGAGGTTGTCCTCGTACATGCCGCTGATCGAGGTGAGGCTCGCGGAAAGCGCCGCCTGACCCTGCTTGAAGACCATCAGGTACATGGTCATTTCACCCAGGGTGAGCTGGCCGGTGACGGTTTCTACCACCACCCAGGCGTAGGCACCGTAGAAGGCTGCCGTGCCCAGCAGCCCGAGCAGGAAGCCCCAGGTCTCCCGGCGTATCGTCAGCCGCCGGTCCTCGCCGTATAGCGTGTCGAAAATGGTGCGATAGCGCGAGAGCAGCAGCGGTTCGAGGCCGAAGAGCTTGACCTCCTTGATGCTGTCTTCCCGTGCCAGCACCGTCTCCAGGTACATCTGCATGCGGGTCTGGGGCGATCGCCAGCGGAACAGCCGGAAGGCGTCGCCGGAAAACTTGGCCTCCGAGGCGAAGACCGGCAGTGCGCCGACCACCAGGATCAGGATCGCCCAGGGCGAGAACTGCACCAGTAGCACGCCGAAACTCGCCAGGGAGATGGCGTTCTGCATCAAGGAAAAGGTCTTGTTGACCAGTCCGAGTGGACGAATCGATGCCTCACGCCGGGCGCGGGTCAGCTTGTCGTAGAACTCGGAATCCTCGAACTGGGCAAGCGACAGGGTGCCCGCCTTCTCGAGGATCATCACGTTGACCTTCTGGCCGAGCAGGGCGCGCAGCAGCGACTGCTGGCCCGAGAGCCCGCGCTGGGCCATGGCGATGGCGGCGATGACACCGGCTTCCGCCAGTACGTAGCGCAGCACCGGCCAAGCGCTTTCGAAGGTCAGGGCCTCGCCGGTCTCGCGATGATAGGCCATGGCGTCGACCACCGAGTCGACGATGAGCTGCCCGATCCAGGCGGCAACAGCGGGCAGGATCCCGGCCACCAGGGTGCAGACGGCCAGACCCACCGTGAGCGGGCGTGAAGTCTGCCACACCAGGGCCAGGGCACGACGCTGTAGCGGAATACGCCGAAGAAGGCACCCAGCGATTGCCTGCGGGGGGTGGGGTCGGGATGGGATTACGCGAATAGGACGAGGACAAGCAGCGTCTCCGGAAGGGGCCCTGGCCCAGCGTCCATTCTGGTCAGTCAGGGTTATCCTGAACGAACCGACGCCCCGCCGATTGGCGGGGCGTCGAGTAGGGCGAAGGCATGTCGCCTCAGTCGGCGTCGCTATCCGATGCCTGTGCCACCACGGTACCGGTCTCACCGGAGCGCAAGACGGCCAGCAGCGGTTCGGCTTCCTGCTGGAAGGCCATCAGCCGTTCTCCGTCGAGGCTCTGGCTTTCCGGCAGCTCCACCTTCATGGCATCGACGGCGTTGTTGTTGACGATGACTTCGTAATGCAGGTGAGGGCCGGTGCTGCGACCGGTATTGCCCGACAGCGCGATACGCTCGCCCATCGACACCCGGTCGCCGCGGCTGACCAGCGGGCGCGACAGGTGTAGGTAGCGGGTACGGTAGCCGTTGTCATGGCGAACCACCAGGTAGCGCCCTGCCACCGGATGGTTGCCGACCTTCTCGACGCGACCGTCGGCCGGCGCCTGGATCGGCGTGCCCACCGGCATGGCCCAGTCGGTGCCCCGGTGGGGGCTGACCCGCCCGGTGACCGGGTGAGTGCGGCGCGGGTTGAAGCCGGAACTCATGCGATAGCTGCCCTCGAAGGGGTAGCGGCTGAAGGCGGGATCGAGGCTCTGGCCGTCGGGCGTATAGTAATTGTTGTCGGCACTGTTGCGTACCAGGGTGAGGTCCATGCGCGCGCCCTCATACTGGATCGCCAGTATGCGGGAGTCGAAGCTGGCACCGTCGATGATGTCGGACTCCATCAACACCTGGAACTCGTCACCGCGGCGGGTGTCGCGCCGGAAGTCGAGCTTCTTTTCCAGCAGACGTGAAATCTGGGCGACTTCGGTGCTGGAGAGGCCGGTGGCCTGGGCGGAGCGGGCAAAGCTGCCGCTGACGCTACCGGCGAACAGGCGCTGCGTGGCTTCCCCGGCACGCTCGATGGTGGCGACATCGAAGCCGTCGTCCTCGCGCTCCAGCAGGAAGCCTTCGCGTGCATTGCGCATGACGCGCATGGCCTGCAGCCGGTCCTGCTCGTCGAGCTGGTACTCGAAGGTGTTGCCGACTCGCCAATGGGTCAGGATCCGCTGGTCCGGCAGGCTTTCCAGCAGGCGGATTGCCTCGCTATAGCCGAGGCCCAGCTCATTCTGGGCCAGCACGGCGAAGGTATCGCCCTGCTGCACGGTATAGGTCCGCCACTCGGGCACGAAGGGCTCGTCGGCGGCTATCTCGTGCTCGAAGACGATGGGGCCATCCTCGAAGAACGCAAGCTCCGCGTCGTCGTAGTCCTCGTAGGAGGTGGCGTCGGCGGCCAGCGCTTCGTCATCGGTATAGGTATCGTCCAGCATGCCGCTGGCCAGGGTGCCGATGACCATGGCCATGTGCAGTGCGCCGGAGTCCAGGGCGGTAACCAGTTCGACGCTCGGGGCTTCCTGCTCGGTGGCGGCGACCGTCTCGTCCATCTCGATCATCGATGGCGAGGCAAGAAGTTCGGGAGCGCCCTGGGCTTGGGCGATGCCGGCCACTGCGGCACCGTTGAGATCGATGATCTCGGTGGGTTTCAACTGGGAAAGGGGGATATAGCCGCGGGTGGCGTCGATGGCCTGGGTGGCGACCTCGATGGCATCGGCTACCGAGTAGCGGTCGCTGCTGAGCGAGGGTAGGCCGGGTTGGGTTTCGGGCGCGAGGGGATAGAGTACGGTTTCGGGTATCTGACCCTGGCGCTGGGTGTTCTCGACGAGAGTGACAATCTTGTGTGCGCCCAGCACTGTGACCATGGTGGCAACGGGTAACAGTAATAACTTATGCGTGCGGGGCAGCGAATGAAGGATTCGCAACATGGTGTTTGGCCATATAAATAAGTGACATGAATATAAAAAGGCATGGGAACCTTAACCCATGATATATGGCATTCCTAGACTGTAGA
>NZ_AZQX01000166.1:0-20992 GCF_000568385.1 Halomonas sp. BC04 | reverse complement strand
GCAGCGATTATCTGGCCATCGCCACCCTGGGCATCGCTGAGATCATCAAGGCTTTCCTGAAGAACTCCGACTGGCTGACTCGCGGCACTGCTACCGTCTCGCCGCTGCCCTGGCCCACCCCGGGACCGGCCGAACTGGGATTCACCCTCGCTCGCGCGATCTACCTGTCGGTCACGGCCGCCATGATCGCGGTGATCTTCTTCCTGCTGCACCGCGCCTACCATGCCCCCTGGGGCCGCATGATCCGCGCCATCCGCGACAACGAGGTTTCCGCCGCGGCCATGGGCAAGGACATCAACAAGCGTCGCCTGGAGATCTTCGTGCTGGGCTGCATCCTGATGGGTGTCGGCGGCGGCGCACTGGCCTCGTTCAACAGCCTGTTCGACCCCCAGGGCTACCTGCCGCTGAACCACACCTTCCTGGTACTGGTGATGGTGATCCTCGGCCCCGGCAACAACCTGGGCACCATCTTCGGCGCCGTGGCGGTCTATATCATCTGGCTGATGTCCGAGCCGCTGGCGCTGTTCCTGATGAACCTGGCGGTGATGTTCGGTGAAGGCGTGTTCGGCTGGGATCCCCCCGCCAACCTCTCCAGCCGGGCACTTCAGGCCCGGGTTCTGGTGATCGGCCTGTTGATCACCCTGGTGCTGCGTTTCGCGCCCAAGGGGTTATTGCCCGAGAATGTACCGCACCACCAGTGATGGCGACCCTACACACCAGTGCCCCGAACGGAAGCCGGGGCGCTGACGAGATGTGAACTGGCGGAGAGAAGGATACAGCGGCCTGAATGCCGGTACTCCTAAGCGACTTGCAGGGCTGCCCAAGCCTGCTCGAGATCCGCTTTCAGATCATCGACGGCTCGAGGCCAACATGCAGCCGTAGGCAGGGGCCCCGGGTCGCCCAACTATTGTCCAAGTGACGGGCTGCGACAATATTGCATGGCAAAGCGAGGCTCTCGAATCCTCCCCAGGAAGAGCCGATAGCGAACAGCGTCAGCCTGTCCACTAGCGAGTCGACCTGCTGGGCCGGCGTGTCGGTGGTGAACTCCACCGTCAACAAGCCATTGCCACCACTGAAATCACGCCGCCATAGTTCATGGCCGGGGTGCTCAGGGCGCGACGGTTGATGAACACACGCCACCTGGGGCTGGTTCACCAGCCACTCGCCGAGTTCCCTGGCATGCCAGTCATGGGTCTCCATGCGGCACGCCAGGGTACGCACCCCGCGTAGCGCCAGGTAGGCGTCATCACCGCCGATGCTCTGCCCCATGGTGATCGCCATCTCGCGTAGCCGTTGGCCGATATCGCCATTAGCCGTCACGCTGCCCAACATGACATCGGAGTGTCCCACCAAGTACTTGGTCCCCGCCATCAGCGAGACCGTGGCACCCTGCTTGAGGGGCTGCATGAGAATTCCGCTGGCCCAGGTATTGTCAACGGCAAGCGGAATGCCTCGCTGGTTGGCGATGGCAGCCAGCGCCGGGAGGTCCTGCATTTCGTAGACCAGAGACCCCGGCACTTCGGTATAGATCAGCCGGGTATCGTCACGTAGTGTGGTCATGAGATGCTCGACGCTGCCGTCAAAGTAATCGACCGTCACTCCCCAGGGCCGTAGCCAACCCTCCACGATACGGCGCACTGGCTGGTAGACGCTATCGGCGATCACCATGTGCGCCCCAGGGCTTAGCAAGGTCATGAATACCAAGTTAATAGCGGCGACACCGGAGGGCAGCAATTGAGTGTGCTCGCCCGCTTCCAGACGCGAAACGGCATCTTCCAAGGCGTAGGTGGTGGGCGTGCCCCGCCGCCCGTAGCTGAACACCCGCTCGCCTTGCTCACGGCGCTGCTTGGCTGCGCGCATGGCCGCCAGCGACTCGAAGGTCACCGTGCTGGTCCGCACCACCGGGGGGTTGACCGGGGCGGGACGCTGCTCAGGGCGAGCCACGTGAATCAGGTCAGTCTCTAGCTGCATAGTCGATTTCTCTCCGGCAAGTCTAAAGCGCAAAGGTGGCACGTTCTTGGTCATCGAGCTGAGCCAGCAAACCCGTCTCCCAGGCCAGATAGCGACGCGACGCTTCCAAATTGCCATCATGACGATCATGAACGAAGAACAGGTAATCGATGCAACTGGCATCATCGGGATGGTGTGGGGTCACCTCCAGCTCGATGCCGTCTCGCTGCCATACGGCAACGTCATCGGGTAACCAACTGAGGTGTTGGAAGCCGCGTGCGATGAGATCCGGCGCGAGGCAAACGACCCGCTCGGCATCGCCAACGAGCACCACTAGGCAGCGGCTATCCGCGTCAGCCAACTGGCGTTCGAGCAGGGCTCGATTGGCCCAGCGCGAACCCGGTAGGTGACCGGCTCGATACTGCATTCCCGGCCGGACGTCTAGGGTAAGCGTCGCCGGGTCGAGGGCGGTGGCGATATCGCTGACGGGCGGCGTAACGGCAGCCGCCGCTTGCCTGGCCAAGGGTGCCAACACACCCCACTCTGCCATGCCGCCCCTCAGCCAGGCCGCGTCTATGCCCATCAAGGTCAACCAGGCAGCGACAACGGGAGCTCGGCACTCGTCATCGTCGATCAAAACAAGCCGTGCGCGTTGGACCCCAACCCAGTGGTCTGTGGCCTGAATCAACTGCCCTCCCGGGGCATGCACAGCCCCGGCGAGACTTGCCTGCCGATACTCCTCGGCCGTGCGCACGTCGAAGAGATAGGTCGTGCGCTGCTGCTCCTCTAACCAGGCGCGAGCGGTTTGCGCATCGACGGCCTGTGCGCCGTGTACCTCTGAAAGGCGACGGGCCGCGGCATCACCCAATGCCGCGCGGGGAAGCACGCTCGGATAATGGCGATCACTGCCGTGCTCCAGCTCGAGACCGGCCAGACGCCAACCCTGAGTCCCGTTCTCCAGGGCAAAGACGGGATTCTCGATACCCAGCCACTGGAGGGTCTGGGCACCAATGATACTACGCGTTCGACCCGCGCAGTTGATCACCACCGGCGTCGTGGTGTCACCGTCGAGTATCGCAGGAAGTCGCTTGGACAACTCGCCATTAGGACAGCAAATGCTACCGGGGATATTCATCTTGTGGTACTCGTCGATGGGGCGGCCATCGATGACGTGTACTCGCTTGCCCTGTCGCTGCCAATCAACCAGCGTCGCCGCCCCTATCGTCGGCGTGTGATAACGCTCGTGCACCAGCTCGCCAAACGTCTTGCTGACCACGTTGACACCAGCAAATACACCATAGCCGGCTTCTTTCCAAGCCATGATGCCCCCCGCCAACCATGACACGGCACGATAACCAAGAGCAGCCAAACATTCCTTGGCGTGGCGTGCCCGCCCTTCATCCTTCTCGTCCATGACAACGACAAGTGTCGAACGACTCGGCACCAGTTGGCCGACACGCGCCTCAAGAAGACTGAGGGGAAGATTGACGGCATGAAACGGATGCCCCATGCCGTACTCACCGAACTCACGAATATCCAGAAAAGCGATTTCCTGCCCGGGAGTCGCCAGATGTTGCTTAAGAACTTGGGGTGCCATGGCAGACATTAACGAGCCCCCGACTGGCGTGTCTTGACGCCGATATCCATGCGTCGGCAAGTACCGGCATCCACATCGAAGGTGATGCGTTCCGTCAGCGTCTCCAAGGCTCGTCCATAGAGATGGAGATGCCGAATCGGGGTATCACCTTCTATCAACACCGAGTGAATGTCGTCGGGCATCATCGCCACCCCCTGTCCGGGGCCGATAATGATCTCTCGATCCACCTTGAGCGTCGCTCTACCGGCTATCAGGCCATCGTCCAGGCGCCGGTATAGAGTATTGCTCTCTTCGCCTTCGATGGCAGCGATGCAGGCCCAGGTCGTATGATTGTGCGGCGGAATCCGCTTACCGGGCCGCATGACGTTGAGATAAAGCGCAATGGTCTGATCGTCCTGCTGGTCGATCAAATAGCGAGCCTGACGCTCACCTTCTGACGGAGGAGGAAAGTCATCGGCACTCCAGAATTCCCGGCATCCCGCTAATTGCTTGAGCTCGATTAGCACCTCTTCGAGCGCATGGCGACTCAGCCCCTGTTGGTCAAGGACTTGCCGTACTCGGCCGAGAGTGTCGTTCACTGCCTGTTGGCGCATCGTCTTGGCATGTTCCATGAGATTATCCCGTAGTGGTGAGAACACCCCTACAAGGTACTTCACTAAAGTTTATATTTATAATAAGCTTTCAAGCAAAAACATAACCAGGATTTAACTATATGCGACACTTGGACCTCTCTCTGCTACGCACCTTCGTGGCCATCTGCGACGAGAGCAGCTTTGCCAAGGCAGCGCTCAAGGTGCACAAGTCGCAACCAGCGATTAGCCAGCAAATGGGACGACTGGAGAGCGAGCTACAGGTAGCGCTATTCATCAAGAAAGGGCGTCAGAAACAGCTCACGGCAGCCGGCATGCGTCTGGAGGAATATGCTCGACGCCTGCTGGCCCTTCATGACGAACTCTGGGCGACCCTACATGACCAGGAACTCAGCGGCCCCGTACGAATAGGGGCTCCGGCCGATATCGCCGACACCGTGTTGCCGGGGATTTTACAAAGCTTCGCGCGTGCCAATCCCCGTCTCTCGATGGCAATCCACGTTGGACGTAGCCCCGATTTAATGGATATGTTGTTCACTGGTGAGCTGGATCTCACCATTTCTACCCGCGTAGCATCTGACATCCCACATCTGGTGTTGCGGAACTCTCCTGTCGTGTGGATCGCTGCCAGCGACTATCAGTTCGACAATCTCCAGCCGCTGCCACTCGTGCTTGCCGACGAGCCGAGCATCTTCCGGCGTATCGCCCTGGAAGCATTGCAGGAACATGGGCACAGCTACAAGGAGAGCTACATCTCGCCCAACCTGGCGGGGATCAAGTCGGCGGTACGGGCGGGGCTTGGCATCACCGCGCGCAGTATCGAGGTCGTGACGCCAGAGTTCCGGGTCTTGAGCGAACGCGAAGGGTTACCGCCGCTGCCTAATGTCAACTTCTACCTTTACCTCCGCGACGACAACCCCAGCGAGGCAGCCTCCAAGCTCTACCAGCTACTGGCGAGCCAGGTAGGAGGCGCCGCTTCGCCAGCACCTAGCCCGGCGCATGGCGACGGCGCCTAATGATCAGCCTGCCGAGCGGCCACACCATGAAGATCAAGGTAAAGAGAAGCATGGCAGCACTCAGCGGCTGAGTGAAGAAGTACGCAACCGAGCCGCCCGACAATGACATGCTCTGAAAGAACGCACGCTCAATGACCGGTGCCAGCACCAACGCAAGAATGAAGGGCGAGAGGGGGACCTGAAGACGGTTGAACAGAAAGCCGATAACGCCGAAGGCCAACGCCACTGAGATACCAAAGACGCTATTGCCAATGGCGAAGGCCCCGGTGAAACAGAGACAAGCGATGGCGGCAGCCAGCAGCGGCCGTGGCACTGACCGGATCAGGTTGGGGATGATTCGCGCCAGCAACAGCCCAAGGGGGAACATCGCAAGGTTGGCGAGCAAGAAACATATGACGATGAGATAGGCAATATCAGGGGTATCGGTAAAGAGCGAAGGGCCCGGCCGCAGCCCTTGGATCAACAAGGCCCCAAGGAATAGCGCCGATGTCGAATTGCCGGGAATGCCCAGTGATAGCAAGGGCACCATGGAGCTGGCAACGACCGAATTGTTGGCTGCTTCCGGGGCGGCGATCCCCTCCGGCAGCCCCTGGCCACAGCGTTCGCCGAACTTGCGGCGCACGCGCTCGTAGGCCATGTAGATGGCGACGAGCATCCCCGCTCCAGGAAGGACACCGACCAAGTTTCCCAGGGCGGCGGCGTTCAACCAGGTAGGCAGCAACCTGCGAACCAAACTCCAAGGCAGCAGCATGTCAGCGAAGCGAATTGGCGCTTCGGCGTTGCCCTGATCGCGTGCCTTGGAGCGCTCACTCGACAACATCTCGAACACTACGCTCAGTCCAAAAAGGCCGATGAGAATCGGTGTGAGCGGCAGCCCCTCGTACAACCAGAAATTACCGAACGTAAAGCGAGGGTAGCCCGACTCGGGGCTCATGCCGATCATGGCTACCAGCAATCCCAGCAGACAGGCAAGGGCGCTCTTCATGGCATTCCCGGCACCCATACCCACGACGGTCGACAGCCCAAGAACACACAGCGCAAAGTACTCTGCCGGCCCAAATCGTAGCGCATATTGAGCGAGCATCGGTGCGAAGAAGATCAGCACTACCGCAGACAGCGTACCGGCAAACGTCGAACTGTATGTCGCAATTCCCAAGGCCTGACCTGCTCGCCCCTGCTGAGCCATGGCATGGCCATCGACAGCCGTTAGCACCGATGACGCCGTGCCGGGAATCTTCAACAGAATGGCGGGGAAGGCACCGCCAAAGCACGCCGAGCAATAGACGCCTACCAGTAGCGGAAACGCGATATCGGACGGCATCGCAAAGGTAATGGGTACCAATACGGCCAGGGTAATGGTGTCGTTGAGCCCCGGGATGGAGCCGACCACCAAGCCAAGCGAAACACCAGCCAAGAGACTCAAGAGCGGCCAGAGGGAAAAGGCGTGCGCTCCGGCAGCCAACAGAGCCGAGTAATCCATGATGCGTTCCTCTCGGAGGGCGAGAAATGACCTTTACGCAATGAAGCGCATAAATACAGGACCGGGCAACGGAACACCGAGCAGCCCCCCAAAGATGGCCCCAATCAGAATGGTGAACAGCAAGGCAGTGGCGACTAACCGCAGCCCCGGCGGATATCCCGCCAGCACGGCACACCCTACAAACAACACGAACAGAGCGACATCCGCGCCGACCGAGGCAAACAGCCAGAACACCACAGCAAAAACGATCATGCTCCAGAGCAAGCCACCAGTGCGGACATTGCGCATGTCAGCGCGCTTTCCAGGAAACACCCATAAGCCAATGCCACAGCCCAGTAACAACCATCCCAGGATCATCGGCAGGGCTCCCGCCGAGGCGGGGTAGCCCTTGGCGATCATCAGCACGCCAGCGCCCACGACCAGACAGACCAGAGACAATCCCCTGTCCAGCCAGTGGCCGGACAGGGCAAAGAGGCGTTGCTGGATCATGAACCCGTTTCCAGCAGAGGCAGCACGCGCAACATTTGCTCGGCGGTACCATCAAGTAGCTCACTGAAGGCATCGCCATCGCGATAGTCGACGCGATATCCCGCCTCACCCATGCGCTCTACGAAAGCAGGTGAGGTGAGCAACTCGCCAAGCCGCGCTTCCAATTCATCCTTCACATCATCCGCCAGGCCGGCAGGTGCGGCGATGCCACGGAACGTCCCCCACTGGAACTCTCGCCCCGTGACCTCCTGGTAGGTCGGTGCATCGGGCGCGAGGTCGCTGCGCGATCCATCCAGTAGCGCCAGGATGCGGATACTGCCATCTTCCACCGGGCCAATGGCCTCACCCAGCGACATGAACCCAGCCTGAACGTGCCCGCCCATAAGCTGGTGTAACTGCAAGGCGGCACTGGTATTGTGGACGTAACGGAAATTCAATCCTTCCTCCTCGGCCAGGGCCAACGCCGTGACATGGTGTGACGTCGAGTCGCCCGGCGTGGCAATGCTGACCGAATCATGACTCGCAGCATCCAAGAAGGCCTGGAGGTCGTCCAACTCACCGTCGACAGCCGTCACGATAACGCCGGGATCCAGGTTGAATAGCGCCAGGGGCGTAAAACTGTCGAGATCATAGTTGACTGGCTTGGTGAGCGCGTTATTGATAACGGAAGACGTCATGGCCAGCAGGGTGTAGCCATCGGCGGGCGCTGCGCTGACATGGTTCTGGCCGATTACGGCACCACCACCCGGCATGTTCTTGACGATGAAACTGTGTCCATCAAAGACATCAGGTGCCGCCTCGGCAATGAGTCGACCCGTGAAGTCGACGGCGCCCCCCGGGGCGAAAGGCACGATGTAGTCGATATTCTTCTGAGGATAGTCGGCCGCATATAGCGCACCACTCGATAAGCTAGCGAGCAGGGCGATAGTGATTCTGACGGGGATGACTGACATAGTAAGGGTCCTTGGTTGTGTTGTGTTGTGTTGTGCTTTATGACACTGGACCCTACTAACGCTATCGCCGAATACTTACAAGAACAATTAAACAAAAAAGAAATAAACATAAACATCCCTTATGCAACATCTCCTGGCAAGCGTCGTTGGCGGACGTCCATGCCGCCTCACCCATCGTTGGAAAGCAGGAAATGATCGGAGCACCGAGGATACTCGAGGCTAAAGACTTTGAAAGCCTGCCACAGCGGGCTGCGGTAACGCTCGGGATGCCATAGCAGGGAAAACATCCTGGAAAGCTCCACGCCACTCTCCAGCGCTACCAGCTCGCCACGCTCTAGCTCTCCCGCCACGCTAAGGCGCGATAAGCAGCCCAATCCGAAGCCGGCCTTTACCGCCTGTTTGATGGCTTCATGCTGGCTCAACTCCATACGCACCTGTAACCGTTCCACACGATGCAGTATGGCGGCCTCGAAGATTTCCCGCGTGCCCGACCCTGCTTCACGCAGTATCCACGGTGTGGCAGCAAGATCGGCATCATCGAGCCACCTTTTCTCGGCCAGGGGATGGCGTGGCGAGCAGACGATGACGAGCTGATCCTCACACCAGGCTTCGCTAGTCAGACGTGATTCATGACACTGCCCCTCTATCAGTCCGATGTCCGCATCGAAGCGCAGTAGATCCGTTATCACCTCCCCCGTGTTGCGCAGCCTGAGCCGCAAATCCACGCCTGGGTGCTCATTACTGAAATGCCCCGCCAGAGGAGGCAATAGATAGGTGCCAATGGTTGTACTGGCCGAGATATTGAGGGTCCCTCGCAAGCCACCTTCTGGCTCCTCGGCCGCCGCCACAAAGGCGGCCATACCGTCCAACAACTGCTCGGCACGGGGCAAGAGGTCGCGCCCCAGCTCGTTAAGCCGCAAGCGCCGACCCAGCCGCTCGAACAGGGAAATACCCAACTGACGTTCGAGATCGGAGAGGGCTTGGCTGGTAGCCGACTGGGATAGGCTCAAGCGCCGAGAGGCGGCAATCACCGTGCCTTCTCGTGCGACAGCGACAAAGACTTGCAACTGTCGGAACGTCACATGAGGCGTCATAAATCGGCTCCACCGAATAGTCATATCGTTATTTGATGATAACCATTAGGCATATAACTGCATAGGCTAGTGACGAATACCCCTGGAAGGAATAACGTCGTCATGTGGCAAGGTCTCTTTCTATGTAGCTCCTTGACCCTGGCAAGCTTCGGCCTGGCCCGCCTGCCGGGACTCGCTGCCAGTGGCATCAGCCCCCTCGTTTTCGCTTTGCTCATGGGACTCATAGCGGGCAACCTGCCACTCTCACGCTATCAGCCCGAGGTTCAGCCGGGCCTTAAATTCGCCACCTGTTGGCTGTTGCGCGGCGGCATTGTGCTATTCGGCTTGTCATTGACCGTGCAGCAGGTTGTCGCCCTTGGACCGGGAGTGCTATTGCTCGACGTGGTGGTAATCATCAGCGTACTGCTAAGCGGCTATCACATCGGTACCCGGTTATTGCGCCTGGACCGCGAGACGGCATTGTTGACGAGTGTCGGCAGCGCCATCTGCGGTGCTGCCGCGGTACTGGCCACCGAGACAACCATACGCTCACGCCCCGCCGCCGCCTCGATGGCCGTCGCGACTGTCGTGCTCTTCGGCACTCTGGCGATGCTCCTCTATCCTTTGCTCTACCAGTTTTCCGGAATGAACGAAGGGCTATACGGCATCTATATCGGCGCTACCGTACATGAAGTGGCCCAGGTCGTGGCTGCCGGCGATGCCATCGGCCCAGAGGCGCTGGCCAATGCCGTCATCGTCAAACTGGTACGTGTGATGTTGTTGGTGCCCTTCTTGCTGCTCGTTGGGCAGTGGTGGCTTCGTCAGCAAACCTGTGAAGAAGGTGCAGCCGCCGGCCGACTGGTGATCCCCTGGTTCGCCTTCGGCTTTATGGTCATGGTCGGTTTCAATAGTGTCGTCGACTTACCCGGCAGCTTGCATCAAGCACTGGTCCTTACTGGGCAGGTGGCACTGGCCATGGCGATGGCAGCGCTGGGCTTCGAGACACGCCTCGAGAAACTCAAGGCACTGGTATCCGCCCCTTCATCCTCGGCATGATCCTGTTTGCCATGCTGGTGCTTGGCGGAGGCCTGGCTAGCAACCTGTTGATGGGTTAGCTATCGAAGGCTACCTCTCATCACGACAACGCCCCGGCAGGCTACTGGGAGTCAGCTCATAGCCCGCCGGGGCTTTTGTTTGCTGCTGGTTAACGTATCAGTGGTCTAACGCATCAGAGGTCGACCTGCCCCTTACTGACGAAGGCGCCGTCTTCCACCACCATCTCGACCACGACGCCGGGCACGTCACCTGTCTCATCGAACTCATGACGGCCGGAGGCACCCTCATAGTTGATCTCGGTGCCGGCGGCAATCAGCTCCACGGCCTTCTCCCACTCGCCGGGCAGGATCACTTCACCGGGCTCGCTGGAGACGCTACGCAGCGCCGCGGAGAGACCCTCACGCTCGGCGGTGCCGTTCTGCTCGATGGCCAGCGCCAGCAGGAAGGCGGCATCGTAGGCCTGGGCGGCGAAGACCGCACTGGGGTCGAAGCCCGCCTCCTCGGCTGCCTGGTTGAAGAGCTCGGTACCCGGCAGGTCCGGGCTACCCGGGCGAGTGGCGATCATGCCCTCGAGCACGTCGGCACCTACCGCCTCGACCAGCCTGTCACCCACCATGCCGTCGGCGCCCGCGTACTGGGTAAACATGCCGCTCTCGTAGGCCTGGCGCAGCACGGTCTGGCCGGAGCCATCGGCATAGGCCAGCACCACCAGCGTCTCGGCACCGCTGCCGGAGAGGGAGCCCAGCTCGGAACGGTAATCGGCGCGACCATCCTCGTGGGCCAGGTTCTCGGCGACGAAGCCGCCACCGGCCTCGAAGGCCTCGACGAAGGCGTCGGCCAGACCACGGCCATAGTCGTTGTTGACGAAGGTTACCGCGACCTCATCGAAGCCCTTGTCGAGCATCAGCTTGGCCAGGATCTCGCCCTGGAAGGCATCGGACGGTACGGTACGGAAAACCAGGTCGTTGTCGTCCAGCTCGGAGACCGCCGGTGCGGTGGAAGCCGGCGACACCATTACCACGCCGCCGGGGATACCGGCATTATTGGCCGCCGCGATGGTCGCCCCGGTACACAGCGCCCCCACGATGGCGGTGACCTGCTCGGTGTTGACCATGCGATCCGCCGCATTGGAAGCCGCTGAGGCATCGCTGCAGGTGGTGTCTGCGCTGGGCATTACCAGGGTCTGACCGCCCAGGATACCGCCCTGCTCATTGATCTGTTGGACCGCCAGCTGCGCACCGTCGAAGATCGGCGGTGTCAGGCTCTCGATCGGCCCCGTGAAACCGCCGAGGAAACCGACTTTCACTTCGGCCTGCGCCGCACCGACGAATGCCAGGCTGGATGCTGCAACGGCCATCGCCAAAACGCGTTTTTTCATGGTTGTTCTTCTCACTCTGGTTGCGAAAAAAATGCACCCCCTAAATCTGGAAGCATTGGCGCAAAAACACAAGTCCCGCAGCCAACGTTAGCGAGGTGGAATCTAGCCCCAACCCCCTGATCAAAAAGACGAATCCCTGCCTGGTCGGTAGAGCACAATTCAACGCTGGCGGCATTACTTCCCCCGGGGTGCCTATACTGATGGATCCGAAGCATCCCCACCCGACAGGAACCACTGCATGCGGCCCGCAATCCCAACCCTCCCGGACAGCGACCTCCTGCGCCGAGTCGGCCGGGGCCAGTTCGAGGAGACGCCATGACCCCGCCCACCCACGCCCTGCCCGTGACCCAGCTCTCCGGCAGCCGGCATCACATCGGCACTGCCCATGGCCGCATTCACTCGCGGCTCATCCAGCACAGCCTGACGGTCTATGCCCAGCTGTTCCACGACTTCGTCGGTATCAGCTGGGCGCAGGCCCGCCAGGAAGCCGTGCGCTTCCAGGCCATGATCGAACGGGGCTTCCCCGCCATACTCGAGGAGATGGAGGGCATTGCCGACGGCGCCGGGGTCGACTTCGCCGATATCCTCACCCTCAACTGCCGCAGCGAGATCGCCCTGACCCGCGCCAGTGGCGGCTGCTCGGCGTTCTCGTTGCAGCGCCACGGCCGCCAGTGGCTGGCCCAGAACTGGGACTGGCGCACCGACCAGCTGCACAACGTGGTGGTTCTGCGCATCGAAGGCATCGGCACCACGCCGCTGGTCAGCGTCGGCGAAGCGGGCATGGTGGGGAAGGTGGGCATGAACGCCAACGGCATCGGCGTCTGCCTCAATGCCATTCGCTCCCAGACCTGCGGCAACGGACTACCTATCCATGTGGCACTGCGCAAGATATTGGAGAGCCCCGACTGGGAGAGCGCCCTGGACGTGGCCCGCAATGACCGGGTCTGCTCACCGGCCCACTTCCTGCTTGCCGCCGGTGACGGCCGGGCCATGGGTCTCGAGGTGCAGCCCGGCGAACCCGGCCGGCTCACACCCCGGGGTGGCATCGTCACCCACACCAACCACCTCTACGCCGGCGGGTGCCAGGTCGAGGACTTCCCCCGCATCGACTCGCAGCCCCGGCTGCAGCGCCTCGACACCCTGCTGCACGACGAACTCGGAGCCGACAGCGACGTGGACGAAACCGCCCTGTTCGAGATCCTCAGCGATCATCACAATGCCCCGTTGTCGATCTGCCGCCACTTCAATCCCGACCAGCCCCCCGACGAGCGGATGGAGACCCTGTTCGCCGTGGTCATGGAACTGAGCGAACGCCGACTCACCCTGCGCCACGGCAAACCCTGCGAAACCAGCGACAGCCTGACACTTTCCTTGACCTGACCCTCTCCCTGGCCTGACCCATCCGTTAGGGAAGCGCTGAACAAATCGCCGAGCGAGATGAAACGCAAGGCGCACGGAGCGCAAGAACCGGAGCATATGCGTTATATGTGAGGATTCTGAGCACCGCGCAACGCAGCGATTCGCTCGCGCAGGCATTTGTGCAGTGCTTCCTTAGAGCGCGATTTCAGCGCCGCGTGCGAGGAGTATCGACGTCTCCCAGCTCACCCTTCAGGTACTGCTCCGTGGTCCGCAGAAAGCGGCGACGGAGTAGCTCCTGGATGGCCTCTTCATGACGCAGCGACCTCAACGCCTCCTCCTCCTCGGAGACTTCCGGCGCCTGTCGCGGGGACTCCCGGGCCAACCGCACCGAACCCGACGAGGCATCACAAAAATGCAGGGAGGGCTTTGCGCCCCTGGGCTTGGAGTGGATGGGGTACGGCATGAACACCTCCGATAGATTTTAATGATAACCATTATCATGGTCTATCGAGAATCTAGTATCCCGCCTGACCCCTGTCAATTTTTGCGAAGAAAAATCATTCCTATTAAGAAACAGTCTTGCTGGATGAGTAGCGCACTGATACAACGCTAATGCGCATCATTATCATTCTACTGGAGATAACATCATGAAAGCCCTGCTTCCTGCCTTTCTGACCAGCCTGCTGATCGCCTCGGCCTCGGCCAGCTCCAGCCCTGACCACTTCAAGGGCGAACCCGCGGAAACGCTGGCCGATGCCGTGGCCAATTTCTCGGAATACAACCAGCAGCTGGCCGCCTTGCTCGCCCAGGACGAGCTGAGCATCACCGACCTGGGCACCATCCACGAGCTGACCTACACCCTGGAAAATGCCCTGGAGAAGATCGACGAAGAGGTGGAAACCATGGCAGTGACCCTGGAAGAGGTCCACCTGGCTCGGAAACCGGCGATTTCGAACGGGTCAGCACCAACGGGGCGGCCTATCTTGACGCCGCCCAGACGCTGATCCCCTGACCCCCGAGCCGGAAGCGCACGATGGCGCTCGCCAACACCTTCAGCCGGCGAGCGCCTCTTCCACCAGCGCCCGGGCCTCGTCGGTCATCGGCAGCTCCAGCGCCAGCTCACGGGCCCGCGGAGACATCTTGCCCCAGGTCTTCTGCACGATTCGGATCAGGTGGTCGTGCTCCACCTGCTTGGAGAAGTCGCCGAAGTAGTTCTCCAGAAACACCAGGCAGGCGCAATCCTCAACCGCCTGGGTGCCCTCGTCGCGGCCCAGCCCCTGCTTGCGGATCATCTGCGCCACCCGCTCGGCATCCTCCGACGAATAACCGGACGCCTCCATGGCACGCGCCGCGGTCTCGCCGGCCCGCTTGCCCTGATCGCGCCGCCAGGTCAGATACCCCACCCGCCCCTCGGGGTACTCGTTGCGCGCCATCTGCCAACGCTGCATATGCTGCGAACGCACCGCAATCTGCACCAGCTCATCCGGCGCCTCCACCACCCGCTCCAGCCACGCGCTCATGCGGCCCGCATGCCACAGCTCCAGGGGCAGCGACTCACCCTCGACCTCCACCCGACGGGGGTCCTCCGCATGCAAGGCATCAAGGGCCATCAGGGTCTTATCGAACGGGGTATCAGGGGACATGGGAGACTCCTTGCGACGTGGTAACCAATACGTTCAGTATGCGTGAAGCCTATCAAGAGAGCACTGACTGGGGGCATTGCAATAGCTGTCATGGCGAAAAGCGCTGCCGGGCACATGCAGACAGGGCGGAGCTGAGCTAGGCTGGGGGCATCCCCATGCTGCAGCGCAATGTAACCCAAAGGAACCTAGCACCATGCCCCACCCCTTCTCCATGCACGGCAAGGTCGGCATCGTGACCGGCCTGGCCAACCGCGACAGCATTGCTTTCGGCTGCGCCCAAGCCCTCCATGAGTCGGGCGCCGAGATGCTGGTAACCTACGCCAGCCCCAAGGCCGAGCGCTTCGTTCTACCGCTGGCCAGCGAAATGGGCGAACCTGAACTGATGCCATGCGATGTTCAGGATGATGCCCAGCTGGACGCCCTCTTCGAGCGAGCAAGGGAGCGCTGGGACCGGCTCGACTTCGTGGTGCACTCCATCGCCTTCGCCCCGCAGGAAGACCTTCATGGCCGGGTAGTAGACTGCTCTCGAGAGAGCTTTCAGGTGGCCATGGATGTGTCCTGCCACTCCTTCCTGCGCATGGCCAAGCGCGCCGAGCCTCTCATGGCCTCGGGCGGCACCCTGCTGTGCATGTCCTACTATGGGGCCGAGCGCGCCGTGGACAACTACGGCCTGATGGGCCCGGTGAAAGCCGCACTCGAATCCGCCTCACGCTACCTGGCCAGCGAGCTGGGCCCCCAGGGGATTCGCGTGCATGCCGTCTCGGCCGGACCGATCCGTACCCGCGCCGCCTCGGGGCTCAAGGACTTCGACGAGCTGGCCAACCAAAGTGAAGCCCACGCGCCACTGCGCCGCCTTGCCACCGTGCGTGATGTCGGCAACGCGGTCGTCTACCTGGCATCACCGGCCGGAGCCGCCACCACAGGCACCGTCCACTATGTGGATGCCGGTGACAGCATTCGTTACTGACAATGCCTGCAAAAACCAGAACAAGACGACCCCAGATCAACCACGCCTCCACATAAGAAAAAACCGCTGTTGGAGGTAGCTTTAGCTCGCGACCGCGGTGTTGCCAACCTTCAGCAACGCCCACCAACACCGGTTTACCGCTCGACGGCCGGCAGCTGCAGCTCGCGACCCGGATCAATCATGCCTCTACATAAGAAAAAGCCGCTGTCGGAGGTAGCTTTAGCTCGCGACCGCGGTGTTGCCAGCCATCGACGACGCCCAGCAACACCGGCTCAGCCACCTGACGCCGGTGACCGAGATCGCCGCTCATACTCCCCTAGCGCCTCATCCCATCCCGGTATCGACCCGGCCTTCCAATGGCAAAAATCAACAGGTTCCGCAAACTCCCTTGCCGCTCTCATCGCTCGACCATGACTGCCCGAATCTCGATAGCGAAGCATGGCTTCCCGGGAAGTCCACACGCTCAGGCTCCAGTAGGTCGTCGATCCATCACCCCGCACGCAACTGTATACGTTCCCGGGCGTGAACCGCGCCTGAAGGTAGGAAAGCGCGGTGTGCCACAAGAAGCGGAAACGACTGGCGTTCGGCTTCAAGCGGATACGCCCCAACACAACAAAATAGTCAGTCTGTCTCATGGCCCTGGCCAACCGCCGCATACGCGGCCCCGACATACTCGCGAACCTGCTTCTCCGCGATATCCTTCGTTGCCCGAAGCTTGATGTGGCGACGATGCTTGCCAACTCCCTCCAGCACCTGGTGGGGATCGGGTAACGACGCCCCCTCGGGGAATTCAAGCGAGACATGTCGAGTATAGGAAAACACCCCGCTGAAGGGGCATGGGTAGAGAAGAGTATGCCGCCGTACTTCACCTCTTCAGTGACATCCGCACCAGCGGCCAGGACAAGCTCCCGCACCTGCTGGACCAAGTCATGCTTCTCCTCGCTCAGATGGCGGATATCCTCCATCAGTTTTTCGACTCGATTCGCTGTCATTGCCACCTCCTCTGGTTGAAAACGCACACGAAGCGACTGTGCAGTCCAATACTGAAGCTCAGCCGCCAATACACTGCGCAGGCCGCTTGAGGCTGGCGTCAATGCGCTGGTCATGCCTTTACCATGGCGAGGGAATGATCCCCTCATCCACCCGGCGCTGGGTTTGGCTACGAAAGGTGGCAGGATCACCCTCGGCCTCTTCGCCATAGGCCGACTCAACGATTGGAGCATGGAAGTCCCGACTGCGGTCGCTGCCGCAATCTCTGCAACGGGCGCGCCACCAGACGAAGACCTCGCCCTCGCCGGAAAAGCCGGCCGTCAGGTAGTGGAGGTACTGCGCTGGTGGATGGTCGCGGTACCACTGGCGCAGCAGATCCTCCGTGTCCGGCAGTTCCAGGTCGATCTCATAGAAGGTCTGGGTACGGTAGGAGAACCAGCGTGCTTGCATCGACTCGGGCGCGGCTACAGGGTGCGCCAAGACGGCAGTTCTTCCGCCGGTAGGTGGCCGGATATCGAATCCTCCGCCCAGGTTCCCGACTGGCGATGACCACGTATGGTCGAAGGTCAGTTCTTCCACCCACACCGGCCAGTCAGTGGGGCCGCCAGTGGTTTCCAGCGCGAACTCATAGCGCCTGGGTTCCGCTTCGCAGCCGCTGGCCAATAGCAGCAGCACCAGCAGAAGCCCGAGACGCAGGTGGCTCTTCCATGACTTAGGCATCCTGAAGCTCCTGCGGGACCGCCACCGGTGCGCTGTTGCGATTGGGAAATACCCTACGGATGCCGGAGGGTTCCGGGGCATGGGCGAGGCTCTCCTGCTGTGCAGCAGGCCGCTTGAGGCTGGCGTCAATGCGGTGGTCATGCCTTTACCATGGCGAGGGAATGATCCCCTCATCCACCCGGCGCTGGGTTTGGCTACGAAAGGTGGCAGGATCACCCTCGGCCACTTCGCCATAGGCCGACTCCACGATTGGCGCGTGGAAGTCCCGACTGCGGTCGCTGCCGCAGGCACGACAGCGAGCCCACCACCAGACGAAAGCTTCACCCTCACCGGAGAAGCCAGTCACCAAAACATGCCGATAGTCCGGCGGGGGATACTCCCGATACCACTGGTGTACCAGGGAGTCGATATCCGTCAGTTCCAGTTCGATCTCGTAGAATGTCTGGGTACGGTATGAGAACCAGCGCGCCTGCACCGATGAGGGGGCAGGCATGGGATGGGATGGGATGGGCCAATATATTCACTCCTCCCACCCTGGGAGGCCTGAATTCGAAACCGGAACTGATATTACCGGCGTGAGCGCTCCAAGCATTGTCGAAGGTCAGTTCCTCCACCCAGATGGGCCACCCCTCAGGGCCGCCCACCGGCTGCACGGCAAAATCATAGCGCCGCGGCTCCGCCTCACAGCCGCTGGACAATAGCAGCAGCACCAGCAGTAGCCCGAGACGCAGGTGTATTTTCCATGATTTATGCATCCTGAGTCTCCTGCGGGGCCGCCACTAGTGCGCCGTGACGATTGGGAAATACCCGGCGGATGCCGGAGGGTTCCGGGGCATGGGCGAGGCTCTCCTGCTGTGCAGCAGGCCGCTTGAGGCTGGCATCGATGCGCTGGTCATGCCATTACCAAGGCGAGGGGATGGTGCCCTCTTTGACATATTCTTCGATATGTTCTCGGTACCAGCTCGGATCACCCTCGGCCACTTCGCCATAGGCCGACTCAACGATTGGCGCGTGGAAGTCCCGACTGCGGTCACTGCCGCAACCTCGGCATCGGGCGCGCCACCAGACGAATACCTCGCCCTCGCCGGAAAATCCGGCCGTCAAGTAATGGAGGTACTTCGCTGGTGGATGCTCGCGGTACCACTGCCGCAACAAATCCTCTGTGTCCGGCAGTTCCAGGTCGATCTCATAGAAGGTCTGGGTACGGTAGGAGAACCAGCGCGCCTGGAGTGACGATGGAGCGGGCATGGGGCGGGGCAAACCGGCGGTCGCCCCCCCCGTAGGCGGACGCTTGTCGAAACCTCCGCCCAGATTCCCCCCCGGCGACCACCACGAATGATCGAAAGTCAGATCTTCCACCCACACCGGCCAACCGGTGGGGCCGCCATTGAGCTGTATCGCGAATTCATAGCGTCTGGGTTCCGCCTCGCAGCCGATGGCCAATAGCAGCAGCACCAGCAGCAGCCCGGGACGCAGGTTGATTTTCCATGATTTAGGCACCCTGAAGCTCCTGCTGTGGCGCCACCGGTGCACCGTGGCGATTGGGAAATACCCTACGGACGCCGGAGGGTTCCGGGGCATGGGCGAGGCTCTCCTGGCGGTGCGAGGTATGGATATAATCGGCAAAACGCTCTCGAGACACGTCCAGCATCCATTGTCGCTTGCGCCGCATTCCCTCCTCTTCCCAGTCGTCGATGATGACCTGCAGTTCGGCGGGGATGACATGGTCTGCATCATCTCGTAGCTCATCGAGTGGCACATGAATTTTCCGCGCCTCGCGGTACATCTCATGCAAGGCGTAGATGGCCAGCTCCTTGCGAATGGCGCGCCGCTCGATCTCGATCACGTCCATGCCGTCCACGCGAATGGCCAGCCCACGCTTTTCGGCATCTTCCTGGGCCCGGCGAATCGTTTCCCCATTGGCCCCGAGCCCGGCCCGACGCCGCACGATCACTTCCTCGAAATTGGCGAAGTCCACCTCGGGGTTCTCGTAGCCGCCACCCACATCGGAGTGGGCGCCGGGCAGGGCAATCTCGAGGAAGTTGCCAGGATGGTTGCCCTGGGCATCGGCAATGCTGCTGAGCGGGAAGTTGCGGCGAATCTCATGGTGGGCGGTAAGCTGCACCACGCGCTGGGCGCTGCCCGGGGCCATGTAGAGGTCGAAGTCGAGATTGCGGGCGGTGCCGGGCCAGTAAAAGCTGCCCACGGTGTCGAACAGCCCCACGAAGCGCACTTGGCGAGAGGAAAGCGGTATATCCGGGAAGGCCGGGATGCGCCGGAACGGGGGCTGATACCCCGGCCTGATAAGGCGAAAGTCCGGTACCAACAGAGTTTCCGGCCAGCGGTGAATCAGGTTGACGAAGTGCCGGGCCAGGGCCGCACCGCGGCTAAAACCAAATACATCGAAGGTCACCGTGGCATCGGGGTTGTCTTCCAGCACCTGGCGGAGCAGTTGCAGGGCCAATTCGATTCGCGCATGGCCGCCCTCAGGACCAACGCCAGTGCCAAGCCCAGCCAGGTTTTCGGAGGCCGTGAAGCCATCCTCGCTTTCACGGCCGGTCGTCGTGCCCACGCCGTGAATATAGACTCGATGGTAATCGCCATCGTCGCTGTCATAGCGATACAGATCATGCAGCTTGACCACATTGGTGATATCACGGTCGGTCAAGCGCCGGTCGTTGGCCATGTTGTTGCCGGTGCCGTCGAAGAATACGCCGATCTGCAGGGCGTGTGGTCTCTCAGGGGCGTCAGGAACCGGTGGTTCCGGACGATATTCCTGTCGCGGTTCCGGCATCTGCGTTTGCTGCGACGTGGAGCGAGGCGCTACTGGACGATCGGCTTGCCGTAGGCGCTCCTCCTCCCGAGGGTCCAGGGGGACGGGATCGTAGCGTTCGTCCAGTCGAGTCTTCATGACATCCTTGTCCTTATCGCACTCCACTCATCACGTGGAGCTTGTTATAGAAGTGCATCGAAGTATGCTTGGTTCCTTTCTGCCCGATGCAATTGCGAGGTGTTATAGCTTATCGTTTTTGAAAATTAGGGAAATGGCAGATTTCCTACAGAAGCGATGGCTAATGCCTGACAAGGCCACTACCGGAAAATGCGGTACGCCGCTGAGCAGGCGCCATATATTGAGTGACTCCTACAGGGGGCTGACCTGATTCCTGAGGCTTGCCTGCCCTTCGCGAGCAACGGTCACTGATGATCGAAAGCGTGAGAGCGTAGCGGCGGACACTGATCTCTGAGTTGGCCCAGCTCCTCATGCATCTAGCGAGCTGGGATCACCAGCCTGGGTGCCGCTCGCGCAGGTGACGCCCTGCATGGAGGGTGCTCAGACCACGGTGGAGCGGCGGCTGGACTAAAGCATGCCTCTCCCCGGGCGGTTGCCGGATATCCTCCAGAAATCTCTCGGCTGGCTTCCGTGCCCTTACCACCTTCTCTAGTTGGAGATGCGCCCGATGGGTTATATCAGAACAACCTAAACTTCAGCTATCGGCCAGAAGCGGACGTTCAGGTGGCTTTGATATAACGCAGCAATAACCCGCAAGGCCTGGATCGCACAGCGCGGAAGTCCATTGTCGAGTTGATTACCTTGTTAGGAATATGATGGTTTCCTCAAAATCCGACCGGGTGATGGACAAAGGATCTGGCTCTGAGCTTCTGAAGCAGACGCTGCTGCCAACCGAGAAACTTCGGCGGTAAACCAGCACCGCCCCGGCTGACTCACTAAA
>NZ_AZQX01000165.1:0-6824 GCF_000568385.1 Halomonas sp. BC04 | reverse complement strand
CGAGATCGACGTCGAGAACCGCCGGGCACGGGTCCAGGCCGGGGTGGTCAAGGACCAGCTCAATGCGGCGCTGAAGCCCCACGGCCTGTTCTTCGCCCCGGACCTCTCCACCTCCAACCGCGCCACCATCGGCGGCATGATCTCCACCGATGCCAGCGGCCAGGGCAGTTGCGAGTACGGCAAGACACGCGACCACGTACTCGAACTCGATACCGTGCTGCTTGGCGGTGAACGCCTGCATAGCCGGCCGATCGACGATAACGAGCTGGAGACGCTGTGCCACCACAGCGGCGTGATCGGCAACGCCTACCGCACCGCCCGGGAGATCATCGATGACCAGCGCGAGCTGATCGCGGCCAAGTTCCCGCCGCTCAATCGCTGCCTCACCGGCTACGACCTCGCCCATCTGCGCGACGCGGAAGGTCGCCTCGACATCAACAGCCTGCTGTGCGGTTCGGAGGGCTCGCTGGGCTTCCTCAACGAGGCGGTACTCAACGTGCTGCCGATCCCCAGGCACTCGACCCTGGTCAACGTGCGCTACGCCGGGTTCATGGACGCCCTACGTGACGCCAAGGCGCTGATGGCTTCCGAAGCCAGGCCCACCTCCATCGAGACGGTGGACGACAAGGTGCTGCTGCTGGCCATGGAGGACTTCGTCTGGGACAGCGTGGCGGAGTTCTTTCCCAGCGCGGCTAGCGCCGAGGTTAGCGACGACGACACTGCCATCGCGACGCAGCAGGCCGCGGCCATTCGCGGCATCAACCTGGTCGAGTTCAACGACGACGACCCGGCACGGCTCAGTGAGCGAGTCGATGCCTTCTGCCGCCATCTGGAGGCAGACGCCAGTGTGGAGCGGCTCGGCCATACCCTGGCCGAAGGCCGCGCCCAGATCCAGAAGGTCTACGGCATGCGCAAGCGCGCCGTGGGCCTGTTGGGCAACGCCAGGGTCGATGAAAAAGGCGAGAAGCGCCCCATCCCCTTTGTCGAGGACACCGCGGTACCGCCGGAGCAACTGGCGGATTTCATCGCCGAGTTCCGCGCCCTCCTCGACGCCCGCGGGCTCACCTACGGCATGTTCGGCCACGTGGATGCCGGCGTGCTGCACGTGCGCCCGGCCATCGACATGAAGGACCCCGCCCAGGAGCGGCTGATCCGAGAGATCTCCGACGAGGTCGCCGAGCTGACCCACCAGTATGGCGGGCTGCTGTGGGGCGAGCATGGCAAGGGGGTGCGCTCGGAGTACGCCCCCAAGTTCTTCGGCGAGCTCTACCCCAGCCTGCAGCGGGTCAAGGCCGCCTTCGACCCCCACAATCAGCTCAACCCCGGCAAGATCGCCACGCCGCTTTTTATCCCGCTCGGTACCGCGGGTACTGCCACTCCTTCCACCTCACCCGAAGACGCAGGGAACCCGCCGCAATCCGCGGACACCGACCTGCAAGAAGAAGCGGTAAAACTGGTCGACCCGGGCCTGCTGACCATCGACGGGGTGCCCACCCGCGGCCAGCTCGACCGCCAGATCGACGAGCGGGTGTGGCAATCCCATGCCGCCACGGTGTACTGCAACGGCAACGGCGCCTGCTACAACTACGATCCAGACGACGCTATGTGCCCGTCGTGGAAGGCCACCCGCGACCGCGTCCATTCGCCCAAGGGCCGTGCCAGCCTGATCCGCGAGTGGCTTCGCCTGCAGGGAGACGCCGGCATCGACCTGGTGGAGCAGACACGACAGCAACGCGCCGAAGGGGCCCTGGGCTTCCTCAAGCGCCTGCCGGCCCGCATACGCAACACCTACAGGCGCCGCGACGAGGACGACTTCTCCCATGAGGTCTACGACGCCATGGCCGGGTGCCTGGCGTGCAAGTCCTGCGCCGGCCAGTGCCCGGTGAAGGTCAACGTGCCCGAGTCGCGCTCGCTGTTCCTGGAGGCCTACCACGGCCGCTACCTGCGCCCGATGCGAGACTACCTGATCGGCGGCCTGGAGTTCTTCGTGCCGGCGCTGGCCACGGTGGCACCGCTCTACAACACGGCACTGAGCAACCGACTGGTCGAGCGGCTGCTGGCCGGCCCCATCGGCATGGTCGACAGCCCGAAACTGTCACGAGCCAGGCTGAAGAAGCAGCTGGCCGCCTGGGGCGTGAGCGAGGCCACGCCGGTTGCTCTGGGGCTGCTGACCGAAGCGCAGAAAGCCAGAAGCGTGGTCATCGTGCAGGACGCCTTCACCAGCTTCTTCGAGGCCGAGGTGGTGATGGATATCGTCGAACTGCTCTCGCGACTGGACATCCGGGTCTTCGTCGCCCCCTACTCACCCAACGGCAAGCCGCTGAATGTGCAGGGCTTCATGGGTGCCTTTGCGCACACCGCCGAGAAGCAGGCCCGGCGGCTGCGCGCCCTGGCCGAATTCGGCGTGCCGCTGGTGGGTATCGACCCGGCCATGACCCTGACCTACCGCCAGGAGTACGTGAAGGCGCTCACGCCCGATAGCGTGCCCGAGGTGCTGATGCTGCAGGAGTGGCTGGTGACCCAGGGCCAGCGCCTGGTGCCACCGGGACTGAGCCAGCAGCTCGACGGCCTGGCCGACCCCGGATTCCGGCTGCTCTCCCACTGCACCGAGAAGACCAACGCCCCGGGCAGCCCCAAGGCGTGGCAGCAGGTATTTGCCGCCTTCGGCTTCGAGCTGGAGCTTGTCGCCACCGGCTGCTGCGGCATGTCCGGCACCTACGGCCACGAGGCGCGCAACCGCGAGACCTCGGCGACCATCTACGCCCAGTCGTGGAAGCCAGTGGTGGAAGGCGACGCCAACCCCGGCAGGCTGCTGGCCACCGGCTACTCCTGCCGCAGCCAGGCGAAGCGACTCTCCGACCAGCCCCTGCCGCACCCGCTGCAGGGGCTGTTGGCCCATTTGCGCCAGCTGAGTTGGTAAATGACCATTCAATCCGAGCCACGAGCGAACAGGAGGCTGCATGTCTCGCACCCTGATCATCATCGGTCTGTGCATCGTCGCCATTGGCTTGCTCTGGCCGTGGCTCTCCAAGCTACCCTTAGGCCAGCTGCCCGGCGATATTGCCATCCGCCGCGAGGGCTTCTCCTTCTTCTTCCCCATCACCACCATGATCCTGATCAGCGTGGTGCTCTCGCTGATCTTGTGGCTGTCAGGGCGATAATCTTGCCTGAGAGCTAGACACCCGCCGAAGGCGTCGTCCTGCTTCGCCCAACTGCATGCGGAAGAGTCAGTGACACACCATTCAGGTGGCCAACAAGCATAAGGGGCAGCCATCCAGACTGCCCCTTGTGCTTGTTTCCACGCCGTTGATCAACACGCCTATCCCTACGCGGCTATGCCAGCTCCAGCTCATCGATCAGCGCCGCCAAGCGCCGCCGTGCCTCGCCGTCCACCGCCTTGAGCGGCCGTGGCAGGCAAGGCGACGCGACAAGACCCTGTATCTCGGCCGCTGCCGCCGTTACGCGCAAACTGCCGCCATGCTCACCAAACAGCTGCCACAGCGGCTGCAGCCGCTCAACCAGCCGCGTTGCCTCGTCGGCATCGCCCGCCTGGGCGGCGCGGGTAATCGCCAGCATGGTCTTGGGGAAGGTCCCACCAATCGCCGAATACCACACTTCGCAGCCTGCATTCAGCCCCAGGGCGGCAAAGGCATCGCCGCTGATGCCAATCGTCACATGGTACGGAATCAACGCCCGCAGTCGTGCCACGCGCAACTTCGCCTCGGCGGGATCCGCCGGCACACCCGGGATCTTGATCGACGCCACCTTGGGCAGATGCGCGATCTCCCCGTGCAGCTCATCGCTGAAATTGAAATGCGTGGTGCCGGGATTGTCGTAAACGCAAAGCGGCACCGACAGCTCCCGAGTCACCTCCTCGAAGAGCCCGAACACCTCCTCAGACGACAGCCGCTGATACGACACCGGCGCCAACATCACCGCGCTCGCCCCTGCCTGCTGGGCGTCTTCCGCCAGCTTGAGTACATCGCGAGTGCGCACGGCACCGATGCCCACCATCACCGGCGTATCGCCGGCGTGCTGAACCGCCAGCTGTGCGACTCGAGCACGTTCCGCCACCGACAGATAGGCATAGTTGCCGGTGGAGCCCAGCGCACCAATCGAGTCGACCTTGGCGGCCACCAGGCGCTCGATCAGCCGTACAAAGGCCGCCTCGTCGGTACCGCTGGCGTTTAGTGGGGTCAAGGGAAAGGCGCTGAGGCCAGTGAACATGGTGGATGCTCCTATTTTCTTTCACTCATCAACAGCCACGCCGCTTTAACACCGGCACGGCGCAAGCTATTGTCTGCCGTCGCTGAGCTTACCGGCGACCGATTGAAGGCCAATATTCGTGCAAGACGCAGAAAACCACCAGCTACCGGCCACTCTCGCACGCCCCATGCAAGCTCATGGTATTTAAGCCAGGAAAGGTATGTTATCTCACCAAGCAAAAGGACAGCGTGGTGGCTGCCCTTTTGCTTGGGAAAATACGGCTGGCTTAGAAGAAGAGTCGCCGCAACGCCTCGCCCGGGTCTTCCTCGCGCATGAAGGCCTCGCCTACCAGGAAGCCATTCACGTCATGCTCGCGCATGCGCAGCATGTCGCTGCGGGTATTGATGCCGGACTCGGTCACCACGGTAATGCCCGCCGGGATTTTCGGCAGCATGTCCAGCGTGGTCTCAAGGCGAGTCTCGAAGGTGTGCAGGTTGCGGTTGTTGATGCCGACCAGGTTGATCCCAAGCTTCAGTGCGCGCTCGAGTTCATGGACGTCATGCACCTCCACCAGCACATCCATGCCCAACAGTTCCGCCTGCTGATAAAGGTCGGCCATGCGGGCATCTTCCAGGGCGGCCACGATCAGCAGGATGCAGTCGGCGCCGATGGCGCGAGCCTCGCTGACCTGATAGCCATGGGTGATGAAGTCCTTGCGTATCACCGGCAGGTTGCAGGCCTCTCGAGCCTCGATCAGGAAGTCCTCATGACCCTGGAAGAAATCGGCGTCAGTGAGTACCGAGAGGCAGGCGGCGCCGCCCGCAGCGTAGCTGGCGGCAATCTCGGCGGGCTTGAAATCCTCTCGTATCACACCCCGGGAGGGCGAAGCCCTCTTGATCTCGGCGATCACTGCCGGATCGCCCTCCTCCATGCACCGGTTGAGTGCGGCAATGAAGCCGCGCGGTGCGCTCTGGCGTTCGGCCAGCGCCAGCAATTCGGTCTCGGGCACGGCGGCTTGCCGCTCGGCGACTTCCTCATCCTTGCGGGCCAGGATGCGGGTCAGGATGGTAGGGGGTGCGTCCTGCGTCGGGCTCATGGTGATGTCTCGTTACGGGCGGCACTGGCCGCGGAATAGCCGGTAGGCGGCCCATCTTACCTATCACCCGCGCGAGATTGAAAGGGAGACTGCCCACGATTGCTGCCCCGGCCCTTTCCCGGCGCCCTGGCAGCCCGCGGGAACGCTGGCGACAACGGGTGGCCACGTGCCAGAATTCGACGATGGACAACACACCGCCATTTCATGAGTCATTCAGCAGTGACTGGCCCTGGGCCACGCCGCTGACAAGCGCCCGCCTGGTCGCCACACACTTCGACCCCACGCTGTTATGCGAGCAGGCTGGCGAGCACGATCTTTCCGGCCCCGGCTCCAGCTACGAGGGCATCGCCTTGCCCTCTCGCCTGCACGGCGCCGTTGCCAAGCGACGCGCCGAGTTCTTTGCCGGTCGCCTCTGCGCAAGAAGGGCTTTATGGCTGCTGGACGGCCGGGATTCAACGCCGGGCATGAACGATGACCGCTCCCCCTGCTGGCCTGAGGATTGCGTGGGGGCCATCACGCATAATGCGGGCTGGGCCGCTGCCCTGGCCGCTCCCAGGCACGCCTGCCAAGGGCTTGGCCTGGATGCGGAGCACCTGCTGGATGCCGAGCAGGCCATTCGCCTGGCCAGAAGAGTCCTTACGCCCGGCGAAGCGGCCCGCCTGGATCAGTTGCCTCCATCCGAGGTTGGCCTGATGGTCACTGCAACCTTTTCCCTCAAGGAGAGCCTCTTCAAGGCGCTCTATCCGCTGGTAGGCCAGATGTTCCACTTTCAGGATGCCGAGCTGGTGGCCTGGCACGGCATCGGCACGGTCCGCCTGCGCTTGCTCAGTGACCTGGGACGCGGCTGGCTGGCCGGCCGCGAAGTCACGGGTGAGACCTGCCTGCATGAGGGTCGCCTGCTCAGCCTGGTGGCGTTGCCCGCCCCGGGCCTCGAGGATGCTGGCCGCGCCACAGTCGGTCCCTGAACGCCAGCAATTGAACCTCATCCATGACCGACTCGGCCTTACACTACGCAGGAAGGGCCCTCGACACGCTCATTGGCCAGCTTGACGCCGGCCGAAATGAGAATAAAAAGCAACCACAATACCGCCAAACGCAGAGTCAGGGAATCAGTACACGGGTGAAATCGGCCAGTTCCTTCATTTTTTCCAGTGGCAATTTGGAAGCCTGGGCATCCTGGGCCATCATCACACCCTCTTTCAGCGTGTCGGCAACGTCCGCGCAGTAGAGCGCCGCCCCGGCGTTGAGCGCGACGATGTCCCCCGCCAGTCCTTCCCCCACCAGGGCCTCGCGCACCAGCCGCAGGCTGTCCTCGGCGCTGACCACCTTGAGCGACGCCATGTCATGACGCTCGATGCCCAGCTCCTCGGGGGTGATCGTGTAGCGGCATATCGCGCCATCCTTCAGCTCGGCCACCTGGGTCGGTGCGGCCAGCGAGATTTCGTCCAGCCCATCCTCGGCGTGCACCACCATGACATGGCGGCTGCCGAGATACTGCAGCACTTCGGCCATCAGCGGTACC
>NZ_AZQX01000164.1:0-9840 GCF_000568385.1 Halomonas sp. BC04 | reverse complement strand
GGTCGGTTAACAGGAGGTCGTCATGACACCACACATAGCGCGCTATTCAACATTGAGCATTGCCTTGGCCATGCTCTTCATGCAGTCGACGCTTGCGTCACCACCTGGGCAGCACCCGCCCCAGGTGCCGGTCGTGCACTCCATCGAGGCGTTCCGGGAGGCAGTGCGTTCGGGAGGGCCGGGAAAGGACGGCATCCCTTCCATTGACCGTCCCCGTATTAAAGCCGCTGACCAGGCAACGCTGAGCGATGGCGACAAGGTCGTTGGTGTCTACCACCATGGCCAGGCCAGGGCCTATCCTCAGCGTATCCTGGTCTGGCACGAGATCGTCAATGACGAGTTGGGCGGAGACGCTCTCAGCATCACCTACTGTCCCTTGACAGGAACTGCGCTGGGCTTCAAGCGAGGTGAGACCGAGTTTGGCGTCTCCGGCAAGCTGGTCAACAGCAACCTGATCATGTACGACCGTGCTACCGATAGTGAATGGCCCCAGATTCTGGGGGTTGCCATTGACGGTCCCCTGGCCAACCAGGGGCTAGAGGAGTTTCGTGTGTTCTGGACGACCTGGGGAGCCTGGAAGGCGCGCCACCCCGAAACGCAGGTGCTGACCGAAGAGACAGGCTTCGTGCGCAACTACCGGCGGGATCCCTATGGTAGCTATAACCCGATCAGTGGTTACTATGTGCCCGATAGCCGACGGCTTTTTCCGGTGATGCAGCGCGATGATCGATTTCCACCAAAGACCGTCGTCTTTGGCGTGCGTGGCCCGGAAGGGGCCTTGGCCATCACGCGGGAGGCATTGCGAAATGAGGGGGTCGTCGACGTTACGCTTGGCGAGCGTCGCTACACTGTCATTCATGACCCGGGGCTGGATACCGGCTGGGCCTTCCATAATCCCGAGGCGGTTGATATTCAGCCAGCGGAACTCGACTTCACCGCCGATGGGGTTGTCGGGCCCGGCATCGACTCGCTTGAGGCGGTGAACGGCTTCGAAGCCATGTGGTTCGCCTGGGCGGCCTTCTATCCTGATACCTATCTTCATGAGGGGCAGGGGGTGCCATGAAAGCGCTGGCTCATATCGTCACAAGGATGATTTCTCGTCCCGCCATGGTCCTGTCGATGATTGGGATCATGGCCCTCTATACGCTGCTCTACCTTTGGCTGACCGGCGATATAGCCGGTGGCGGGGCTGGCGGTTGGCATGCGACCTTTCCCGCCTGGGAGAGGGCCTTTCAGTCACGAGGTCCGTTTCAATTCGAGCCCGTGGGTCTGGTATCCCTGGGGGCGCTGGTCTGGACATTCAGTCCGCTGAACACCTTGTTGGCCGTCTTCATGGGGCTGTTGGTCGGCTTGAACGTCGTGGCTGGCTGGCGGCTGTGGCGTAGCCCCAGGCAGTGTGGCCTGGGTGGCTCGAGCACCGGGCTGCTGGCGTTGATTCCGGCATTCCTTGCCGGTGGTGCCTGCTGCGCGCCGCTGATTCTGATCTGGCTGGGATTGCCGATTGCCGGTGCCCTGGCGGGCATGACGCCTTTACTTGTCCCTGTTGCCTTGTTGTTGCTGGTGCTGGGGGTGTGGTTCAGCCTGCAGCGCCTGGCAAGGGAGGAGGAGCTATCCTGACTTGTCCTCAGAGACAACGCTGACGAAGCTGAATGCCTCTCGGAAAGGGATGCCCGCTCAAGAAGAGCATCGACCATGGACACGATTTTTGCTTACCTCGGCGTTGCCGCTCCCCTTGGGAGTCTGCAGCACTAAGAAGAAGATCCTTCGGGGGCCGGTAGGGTTTGATGAGATCAACTGATGGGGCGTTTCCGCTTTATTGGGAGCGATTCGCTAGTTTTTTGGTTGTGCTTGAAACCAGCCCATAACGCGAGTGTTAGGAGATACTATCTATGAAAAACCCTTTTGGATTCTTCTTTGAATTGATGCGGCAGCCGGTATGGATACCTATTTGGGTCTTTTATTTGATGGCTATTAATATGGTAAGTGTGGGTTTCTGGTACCATCCGTTAGCCAAGCTGATTTTCATTGCTTTCATAATTTCTGCCATGCTTATGATGGGCTTATATGCACGATTCGGATTTGAAAAGATTCTCGGGTTAGGCCACATTCTGTGGGTTCCGCTGCTCGCGTACATTGTAGTGAAGATTCCTGCCGTTGAGAGTGGTTTCCAAATCTATCTTATTCTTTTGGCTGTATCAATCGCGATCTCGTTGGCGTTTGACTGTGTTGATGTATTGAAATACTTTACCAATAGAAAAAACGCCTAATAAAGTGCTACACCTGACTGGGAGCTCACCCCACTCTTAAGTGGACACGCATCGATACCCCCCCCCACACAGGAGGGAGCCGATGTTCGAAATGATCACGGGTAAGAAAACGCAACGCTATTGTACCTGGTTCACAGTCAAGGCGGGGGAGAGGAGCCACCAAGCTTGCCGGAACGTCCAAGGCATTGCCGAATCGCTGACTATAGGGTCCTTCATGCTCCCACCCTGGTGAAAGGAATACCGAGAGGGACAGTTCGCCATGAAATGGGCAAGATCAGTTCTGACTTGCCTTAGGACAAACCTTTGACGAGGCTGAAGGTTCCCCGGAAACGGTTCCCGCTCAAGGAGAACATCGATCATGAACAAGATTTTCGCTTATCTCGGCGCTGCCGCCCTCATCACCGCCCTTGGCAGTGCCCAGGCGGATGACGTCGGCAAGGGTATCGAACAGGTCAGCAGCGATGACGGCATGGACCGCGTCGAGGAGCGTCTGCGCGCGGCCCTGGACGAGCGTGGCATGACATTGGTCACCATGGTGGACCATTCCGCCAACGCCGAGCGAGCCTCGCTGTCCCTGTCACCCACCCGCATGTTCCTGTTCGGCAATCCCGAAGTGGGGACCCCCATGATGCAATGCCAGGGCAGCGTCGCACTGGACCTGCCCCAGAAGATGTTGCTGCGGGATGAGGACGGCACGACCTTCATCGAGTGGAACGACCCCCATTACCTGGCTGGACGCCATGACCTTGGCGACTGCGACCTACCCTTGGACCGGGTGGCCGAAGCTTGGCGGGTATCGCCAACCAGGCCGCGGGGAATTGAACGGCAGCATCGATGCCGGCTTGATCCTGCCAGGTGCTGCGAATACTGCGCATGGCTGATGGAGGGGATCAGGCCCAGTGGTGTGTCAGCCGGATGACATCTTCCGGGCGGTCCACATCCCACACGGTGGCGGGGCAGGCAAGCCGCCAGCCGAGTGCCTCTATACGTTGATGTGTCTGGGCCATGACCCGCTCCGTACCCCAGTCGATGCTGCTGAATAGACTGGCTTCGGAGCGGTTTACACCGATCAGGGCGTACCCGCCATCCTCGGCGGGCAGGCAGACTGCTTCCGCTGCGACCAAGGCCGAGTGGCAGTGCCTGATCAGCTCGGGCGTGAGAACCGCACAGTCACTGCCGATCAGCAGACCGGCCCTGGGCATCGCCGCCAAGCATGATGCATGCGTTTACCCAGGTTGCCTCTGGTTGAGCGCGCAGCTCGATTTGGTAGCGTCTGGCCAGTTCGAGAAATAGCGGGTGGGCATGGTCCAGTGCCGTCCACAGCGTAATATGATGGGCAGGGGTCGTGGCAACAGCGGTAGCCAGGGTGTGGCGCAGCAGCCGTTCGTGCAACCGGGTCGCCCCCTCGATGCCGAGGGCCGGAATCAGCCGTGTCTTGACTTGGCCGGGCAGCGGCGCCTTGGCGAAGATCGCCAGAGGAAACTCAGCGGACATGGCGGTATTCCCTGGCCAGGCTATCGGCCGATTCACCACGCCAATAGCGAAAGCGCAGGCGCCACATCAGCCAGATCGTTGCCCAGGTGCCAGCCTCGTCCCAGCGTCGGCCTGAACTGCTTACTCGCTGTTCGAGGCAGGCGGGAGCAGAGAGGCCCTTGAGGCGACTGGACATTTCGATATCTTCCATCAGTGGCTGGTCCGGGAAGCCGCCGGCCCTGTCGAATGCCTGGCGGGTCATGAACAGGGCCTGGTCTCCTGTGGCGATACCGCTCAGGCGTGAGCGCCAGTTCATGGCGAAGCCAATCAGCGGCAAGAGCGGGTGGCGGCCTTCGAGGCTGATATCGAAGCGCCCCCAGCAGTGCGCGCCCGATAACGCATTGGCCACCAATCTATCGGCGCAGTGCGGCAGCCGCGTGTCGGCATGCAGGAACAGCAGCAGATCTCCTCTGCTGATTCGGGCTCCAGTATTCATTTGCCTGGCCCTCCCGGGTGCGCTTTGGATGAGTCGCGACGCAAAGCGAGTAGCCCGGGCCACGGTATCGTCGCAACTACCGCCATCGACGATGATGAGTTCTACGCCGCGGGCCGTATAATCCTGTAACGACTGCAACAAGTCGTCTATGACCTCGCCCTCGTCAAGCGTCGGTATGACAATGCTCAACCGCGGGGCTGGGGGCATGACGGTCTCCCGGTGTATTCTGCGCGGCCCGACGTGAATGCTCTCGACATCGACCTGTCTTTCAGACAAGGCGCGCGCCACGCTGGGCTATTCCCTGGATTGGGCCAGTGCATCGTTGAGGTCACTAAGTTCTGCCTTGACGCGTTCGATTATGGAAGGGGTGAGGTAGTGTTCGACCCGCTCGCGTACGTGATCCACCAGGGCATCGCTGCTGAGCTCGGCCGACCAGTCCTCGCCAATGACCGAGGCATCCCTTGTCTTGCCATGCTGGGCGCGCCACTTGGCGCACCAGGTCAGTGACCAGAGCCACATGGCGCGACGGCAGGCAAGCAACGTGGCTCGACTGGACTGAGCGCCCGGCTCCTCGCCCATGGCGCGTTGCCAGTGGCGATAGAATTCCACGACTTCGCCCACCTCGAGTACGGCGCGACTGTTGAGATCCCATGTGGTGGAGGTGTAAAGGCTGGCATGGGCAAGATCGAAGCCCGGCAGTCCGTAGCGACACTTCTCCAGGTCGACCAGTACTGCCTGGCCCGTATCGGTGATCAGGAAGTTTCCCGGGTGTGCGTCGAAGCTTATCAGCTTCGATTCGGCTTCAGGGAGTGTGTCAGGCAGCACATTCAGCTCGGCTTCAATGCTCTTGCGAACGACGGGATCGAGATCTGCTCTGGCCATCCAACGTGCCTGTGTCTCGATCTCCTTGCAGACTGCGGGCCAGGGGTTGTCCGGGGCATGCAAGGGCAAGCGCTGCGCTCTGGGGGGTATCTGAAGGGCATGGAGTCCAGCCAGCGCCTCGGCAATGGCCGGTAGATCGTCCGGCAGTCGAGCCGCCCGGCCGCGTATGGCAGCGACGAGCAGACCGCCCCGGGGAAGCGCGTCCGAGGGTGGCAGTACGTCGTGCAGCATCGGGGTGTGTCCACTTTCGCTGGCGCGGGCGAAACAGGCCGATTGATACGCCAGGTTGGCCTGGGCATCAAGGCCCAACTGGCTCTGCTTGGGCAGCCTGGCGACCCAGTCGTCACCGTCACGGCTCAACCACAGATGATGATGGGCCAGGCCAGTGTCGTCCATCAGCCGGATGGAGTGGATGCCCTGCTGTCGACCTGCGAGGCTCAGGGCGGCTTGCAGCCGGGCGACAAGCGAATTCGGCATGACGATTCTCTTTGGTTATCCTCGAGGCGGAAAATGTCTGGCTGTGGCATTCGTCAAGATGATGGGGGTTTCCTTACACTCTCGTCGCTTCGTCCCCGTCTCGACTCCTGCCTGCATCCTGCGGGGTTCCAGGAGTCGTCGCAAAGCATGCGTCACAAGGTATTGGGTATCCGCATGATGCCGTGGAAGCGGAGTATGTCAGGTGATGCCTGGAGCCGGCGCCGCCAGCGTCCTACCCTCGCCGGAAGATGGACATAATGATGCCTCCTGTCATGCTACGGGCAGGCCCGCCGCTTTCCACTCCGGATAGCCTTCCTCGAAGCGTCGGACTCGGTAACCGAGTTGGCGCAGGCGCTGCACGGCTTCATGCGACAGGACGCAATAGGGGCCACGGCAGTAGGCGACGATCTCCCTGTCACGAGGCAGCTTGTCCAGCATGGCTTCCAACTGCTCCAGGGGAATGTTGATCGCTTCGGGCAGGTGACCGGCATCGAACTCCTCCTCAGGACGCACGTCCAGCAGCGCTACCTTGCCGCTGGAAAGCCCTGCTACCAACTCGTCCCGAGTGACTGCCTCAAGGGCGCCATCGGGGTCATCTTCCGCGAAGAGGCGACTGACCAAGTGCTCCATTTCGGCCAGGTTGGTTTCGGCCACCTGCCTGAGCAAGCCCATCAGGGTAACGATCCGCTCATCGGTCAAGCGGTAGAACATTTGCTTGCCGGAGCGCTGGGCGGTGACAAGCCCCGCCCGCCGCAGGTGCTGGAGATGCTGGGAGGCATTGCCGATGGTCATATCGGCTGTGTCGGCCAAGGTCTCCACTGCGGCATCGCCCTGAGCCAGGCGTTCCAGCAAGGCGAGTCGATGACCGTTGCCCAAGGCGCGGGCAACCTTGGCCAGCGTATCGAGAATGTTTTGTTGCGCGGTCATTGGGGCTCTCCTGGAAACGTATGCGAAACATCGCGCCACTTGACAATCGATGGTAGCACTACCCATCATTCTATCGTTCGATTGAATGATGGCAAGGAGAAAGACATGCAGACGCTAATCATCATCAACGACCCCCCCCCTATGGCACCGAACGGCTCTACAACGGCCTGCGGCTGGCCCATGCGCTGTTGAAACGCGAAGGAGACGTCACCGTCTTTCTGATGGGCGATGCCGTATCCGGTGCCAAGGCGGGACAGAAAACGCCAGACGGCTTCTACAACACGGAGCGTATGATTAAGCGGGTCATCACCAAGGGTAGTGTCCTATTGTGTGGCACCTGCATGGATGCGCGGGGACTCACCGATGGTGAAGTGGTGGAGGGCGCCGAGCGCAGCACCATGGACGCCTTGGCGGAAGCCACCGAACAGGCCGACAAGGTTCTGGTGTTCTGAGTCGGTGGCGCCGAATGCATCGCCGACATCGCCAGGCATCTCGCCAGCCGTGATGTCTTGCTCCATACCGATGCCGTCCAGGCAGTGGGCAAGGTCAGCGTGGATGTTGACGCACTGGGAATCGACTTGATGACCGTGGCAGGCCACAAGTTCCAGGCGAGCAAGGGCATCGGTGCACTCTACGTACGCCAAGGCACCCCGATACGGCAGATCCTGTTTGGTGCCGGACATGAAAGCGGGCTGCGTCCAGGCGCGGAAAATGTACCTGCCATCATCGGCCTGGGCGTCGCGGCAGAGTTGGCTATCATGCGTCTGGCACAAGGCGATAATACCCTGCGTGGCCGCCGTGACCAGTTGCATGGCCTGTTGAGTGCCGCCGTTCCTGGGTTATGCCTCAATGGCCATCCCGAGTGTCGCCTGCCAAACACGTTGAACGTGTCGTTCCCCTCAGTCAGCGGCAAGACATTGCTCGACTCTGCCCGCGACACGGTGATGGCCTCGGTGGGGTCAGCCTGCCATGAGGGGGAGTCTGCGCCGAGCGGGGTGCTGGGGGCGATGGGGCTCGACACCGCACGCGTGCTAGTCGCCGTACACTTGTCAGTGGGCTGGAATACCACGGAGGAAGAGGTGGCGACCGCCGCCGCTGCACTGGTTCACGCCTGGCGGCACCTTGCTGATGGCAGTTAGATACCAGGAAGGCAGTGCGATGGCAAAGAGGGTTCGTAGAGAGCGGTGCCAGGCATATGGGAGCGGGGGGCAGCCTAGGCTCCATAAGCCCGTTAATCTGGATAGCGAAGGCATTTTAGTTGCCGCATTCCACTTTTCATTACACCGGACCGAAGATTTTTTTGGAAATAGCACAGTATGAATTTTTATTCGAAATAGCTTGGGGTTTGCGTAAGAAAAAGTCCCTTCTCCGCTACCAAGTATCAAGGACTCACATTGAGAGAGTCCTCGCTAAGAAACTTGTAGAAAGGAGAGGCACCATGAAACGCACAACCAATATCTCTGCAGCCCTTGTTACAGCAATTCTTACCCTTGGCATGGCCGGACAAGCTGCTGCCATACCTAATAGTGGTCCTTCTGAACTAGAAGAAGGAAAGACATCGTCCCGGTTGCTCTCCGGTGTCGATCATTACCGACTTCAAGTGAGTGATACCTCCAATGTCACGATCAAGAGCCGCGGCATGAATACCGGGGGTGGCAGGCATAGCGGGATGAGGGCAGTGTTGCGTGATGGCAATGGTCATGTCGTTACCCAGGCCGGTAGAGCCGGCGAAGACTTTATCATCAGTCGGCAGCTGAGCCCGGGTGAATATACGATAGAAGTACATGCCAATATGCTCAGAGGAGGGAATGACTCTACAAACTATTACCAGCTGATAACACATATTAAATGACTATCGGTATAGTTGGCCATCACCAGCGAAAGGGCTGGTGATGGCTTGTCAATTCATAGCATATGGCTTTGCCGACAGGGAAGGGGCGCGATAAACAGCTAGCCTCGGAGATGCCGTTATGTCGAATATGCTGGAAAAGTGCGGCTATAGTCTGAGCTGTTGGTTATCCAGGCCCCGCCTCTGGCATCAGGCCGAGATTCGAATCGAGCATGATGTGCTGGCCAACCTTCAGCCGGGAGATGTTTTGCTGGTCGAGGGATCGTCGCGCTTGAGTACGGTGATCAAATATCTGACGCAGTCTACCTGGTCTCATGCAGCACTCTATGTGGGCAAGGCGGCATGTCTGGAATTGGTCGAGGCGAGGCGAGGTGAGTGTTTTATCGAAGCGGATCTGGCGGAGGGGGTAAGGATGGTGGGCTTCGAGGAGTATGAGGGCCACCCGCTTCGGATCTGTCGTCCGGTAGGCTTGAACATTGATGAAGTCGAGCGGCTGATCGCCTCCGTCTGTGGTCGTGTCGGCCAGCGATATGATCTGCGCAATATCATTGACCTGGCCCGTTACCTGTTGCCGTTGCCGCCGGTGCCGGCCCCATTGCGCCGAAGGATGCTCAGCCTGGGTAGTGGTGATCCTACCCGCGCCATCTGTTCCACCTTGATCGCCCAGGCCTTCCAGTCGGTCAACTATCCGATTCTCCCCATTGCAGAGTGGCAGGATGATACCCGGCGATGCCATGGGTGTCGGCGCAGGGTGCTGCAGCGCCGCCACTATAGCTTGTTCACTCCCCGTGATTTCGATCTCTCCCCATACTTCGAGATCGTCAAGCCAGTGCTTGTGAATGGCTTCGATCATAGGCGACTGATCTGGCGCGAGACAAAAGGGGACTTGTTGCAACCATGATTGGCCGGCTTGACGCGTAAATTTCATGCCTATTCTTACGTCGCTGCTACAGCCCCTGCGATATCCATTGGCTGGGATTCACATGGCGTGCCCGGAACCTCGGGTCGAGCTGAAACAGACGAGTCACTTGATCGCAATGTGGCAGGATCTACGACCGAAAATCTATCAGCCTTGCAAGTTTCAATTTCTGGGGGTGCGCTGCTCCTCGCTGATCAAACCCTCGTGTAATGATGCTATCAATGGACAGGTGATACTTCCCTCCCGCTCATGGCACGCCTGTACCAGGTCGGACAGTGTTCTCTCGATACGTTGGAGGCCAGCAATCTTCTCGCTCACATCCCGCAGTTTATTCTCGGCCAGGGTGCTGGCCTTCTGGCAATGAGTGCCATCCTCCAGTCGCAACAGCTCGGCAATTTCGTCCAGGCTGAAGCCCAGCCGCTTTCCGGTCTTGACGAAGGTCAGCCGCGCCACGTCGGCTGTGCCATAGCGGCGGATACCACCGGGAGGGCGTGCAGGCTCCGCGAGTAGCCCGCGGCGCTGATAATAGCGGATGGTCTCCACATTGACG
>NZ_AZQX01000163.1:0-7913 GCF_000568385.1 Halomonas sp. BC04 | reverse complement strand
GGTAGTCGGCCTCGTTGTCCGGGTCCGCCTCGATCAGGCCGTCACGGATGTTGCGACGTAGATCTTGCCCATGGCCAGGTCCTGCCAAGCGTGCGGATCGTAATCGCCATGCACGTGGTCATGATCGTGGCCCTCACTGTCATGGCCGTGGTCGTCGTCGTGCCCATGGTCATGATCGTGCCCGTGGTCATCGCCATGGTCGTCATGGCCGTGCTCGTCGTCGTGGTCATGATCGTGCCCGTGGTCATCGCCATGGTCGTCATGGCCGTGGTCGTCGTCGTGCCCATGGTCATGATCGTGCCCGTGGTCATCGCCATGGTCGTGCCCGTGGTCATCGCCATGGTCGTCATGGCCGTGATCGTCGTCGTGGTCATGGCCGTGATACTCAAGCTTGTCGATGCCGTCGGTGGCGGTCACCAAGGGACCGCTGTAGTCGCTGGAGTCGATCAGCCGCTCCATCCAGCCTTCGAACAGCAGGCCATTGAAGACCACCAGGTCGGCATCGGCCAGGGCGCGGGCGTCACGGGGGCTGGCAGAGAAGACATGGGCATCGCTGTCGGGGCCGACCAGCGAGGTGACCTCCACGTGCTCGCCGCCCACGTTCTGAACCATGTCGGCCAGGATACTGAAGCTGGTGACGACCTGAACGCGTTCGGCGGCGAAGGCGGCCGGCAGGGCGAGCATGGCCGTGGTGCCAATCACCAGGGCGGAGGGCTTGATAGTTCGCATGCAGTGTCTCCTTGATCTGTTGTCAGTGGTTATGCGGCGGTCAGTGAGGCTCCGGCGCGCCGAGCGGTGCTGCGCGCCGATGCAGGCGTCTGACCAGGCTGTGGTGGCGGCCGAACAGGGCGGAGAGCATGTAGCCCACGCCGGCCAGCAGGATGATGGCGGGCCCCGAGGGTATGCTCAGGTGATACGACAGCAGCAGCCCGCCGATACTGGCGACCATGGCCAGCAGGATGGCGGTCCCGATCAGGCCTTCCAGGCGCTTGCTCCAGAAGCGCGCGGTGGTGGCGGGCAGCATCATCAGGCCCACGGCCATCAGCGTGCCCAGGGTCTGGAAGCCGGCGGTCAGGTTGAGCACCACCAGGCCGAGGAAGATGCCGTGCACCAGGCCGCCGTGCATCCCCTGGCCGCGCAGGAACAGTGGATCGAGGCACTCCACCACCAGGGCGCGGAAGATCACCGCCAGGGTGATCACGATCACGCTGCTGATCGTCGCGATCAGGATCAGGGCGGTGCTGTTCACGGCGAGGATCGAGCCGAACAGCACATGGGTCAGGTCGACGCTGCTGCCGCCCAGCGACACGAGCATCACCCCCGCCGCCAGCGAAATCAGGAAGAAGCTGGCCATGGCGGAGTCTTCGCGATGGCCGGTCATCTGCGACACGCTGCCTGCCAGCATGGCCACCAGCAGGCCCGAGATCACGCCACCCAGGCTCATGGCCGGCAGCGAGAAACCGGCGAGCAGGAAGCCGAGCGCCACGCCGGGCAGGATGGCGTGGGCCATGGCGTCACCGATCAGGCTCATGCCGCGCAGCATCAGGAACACGCCAATGGGCGGTGCCGCCAGTGACAGGGCCAGGCCACCAACCGCGGCGCGGCGCATGAAGCCGTAGTCGAAGGGGGCGATCAGCCACTCATGGAGAAGCGCTAGCATGTGCTGACCCCGGGGATGCCCAGCGTCAGCCGGGCGGTGCCGGCAATGGGCGCCTGGCCCTGCAGGATCGCCTGGGGCGAGGTCCAGTGGGCGTGGCCGTTGGCCAGCACCACGACTTCATCGGCCAGGCGCGAGAGCTGCTCCATGTCGTGGAGCACCACGATCAGGGTGGCGCCGTTGGCGGCCATGTCGCGCAGCACCGTCATCAGTACATCCACGGTTTCGCTGTCCACGTTGGCGAAGGGTTCGTCGAGCAGCAGCAGCTCGGCTTCCTGCATCAGGGTGCGGCCGATCAGCGCGCGCTGGCGCTGGCCGCCGGACAGCTCGCCCAAGGGGCGGTGTGCCAGGTGTGAAATGCCCAGGCGAGCCATGACCTCGCGGCCGCGGCGATAGTGGTGTGCGCAATAGCCGACCAGCGCCCCGTGGCTCGGCCAGCTGCCGGTCATGACCAGCTCTTCCACGCTCATGGGGAAGGTGAGGTCCAGCGCCAGCTGCTGTGGCAGCCAGGCGCGACGCTCCTTGGGTACCGTGCACGTCACACGGCCGGTGACCGGCTTGAGCATGCCCATGATTCCCTGGATCAGCGTACTCTTTCCGGTGCCGTTGGCGCCGACCAGTGCGGTGATGGCACCGTCGCGAAAGCGGCCATCCACATGCTCGAGCACGGTCCGGTTCGCCTGGGCCAGCTGCAGGTCATGTAGCTGTAGCCGCGACGTAGTCTCCTGCTCCATCAGCCCCACCACCCTGCCGCCCAGGAGACGGCGAGCCAGAGCAGACCCAGCGGTGCGGCGACCAGCAGCAGCCGACGCGTGGCGGACAGCGACATCAGCGAAAAGTGGCACGGCCCTTCCTGGCGGTGTCGATGCGAATGTGAGCGATGTGCCATGGACTGGCCCTCCGGCGCTTCAGGTTAGGATATAATATAACAAATAAGCCTGCAGGCGGGGAGGGGCTCACGCTTTTTCGTGGAGTGAAGCGTGGCTTTGATCGTGCTCGGGCGTGCGGTACCGCGACAGCATGCCGTGGTAGGGGCCGACCAGCACGGAAGCCACATAGCCCGCTCCTGTCAGCAGGATGATGGTCGGCCCGGTGGGCAGCCCGGCATGATAGGACACCAGCAACCCGGTCATGCTCGAGAACAGGGCCCAGCCGACGGCAATCGCGATCATCCCCTCCAGGCGCTGGCTCCAGTAGCGTGCCGTGGCCGCCGGAAGCAGCATCAGGCCGGCGGCCATCAGCGTGCCCAGCGACTGGAAGCCCACCACCAGGCTCAGTACCACCAGGCACATGAACAGGCCATGGGTCCAGCCGGCGTGCCTTCCCTGCAGGGTGAGGAACTGCGGGTCCAGGCACTCAACGACCAGCGCCCGGAAACTGATGGCCAGGCCGACCAGAACCAGGCTGCTGACCAGGCAGACCAGCAGCAGGGTGCGACCATCGACGGCAAGGATCGAGCCGAACAGCACATGGCCCAGGTCCAGGGCGCTGCCTGAAAGGGTAATGATCATGACCCCGGCCGCCATGGCCACGAGAAACAGGCTGGCCATGGCGGCGTCCTCCTTGAGCCCGCTGAACAGTGTCACGCTGCTGGCCGCGGCCACGGTGACAAGCCCAGCTGCCACGCCTCCCAGCATCATCAACGGCAGCGAGAAGCCCGCCAGCATGAAGGCAACCGCCACGCCGGGAAGAATCGCATGGGAGAGCGCCTCGCCCATCAGGCTCATGCCGCGAAGCATCAGCAGTACACCGAGGATGGGGGCGGTCAGCGACAGCGCCATGCAGGCCACCAGTGCCCGTCGCATGAAGCCATAGTCCAGGGGCGAGGTGACCCACCAGAGCAGGGTGTCCAGCATGAGTCGCTCCAGGTCAGGGATTTTATAGTATGTTATATCATAACATTTATCCCGTCACCCAGCTCTCCTTGACGCCCAACGTGCCGTGAACCACGTTGAAGGGTAGCTAAAAGAATATGCGGCCTAAGGCGGCACGCTTCAGGCTTCGCGACGAGAGTGGAGGTGACCATGAGCTGCAAGATTCATCCCCAGCATGATCACGAGCACGGCCCTGGCTGCGGCCACACGGCTATCGAACACAACGGCCATGTCGACTACCTTCACGATGGGCATTTGCATCATCCCCATGAGGATCATGTCGACGAGCATGTGATCGAGGTCAGTGACACCAACCCGGATCGCTGCACGCCGAGCCACCAGTGCCAGGGGCATGACCCAAACCATGTCCACGGTCCCGGGTGCGGCCATGAGCCGGTGCCCCACGGCGACCATATCGACTACCTGGTGGATGGCCATCTGCACCATCCCCATGGGGATCACTGCGACGACCATGGCCCCATCAAGGTAGTGAACTGACCCTGAGCACCACCGCTCAGTAGCGTAGTGCCACACCGACCTGGTTGGGCGTGACCAGCAGAGCGTACTCGCCTGACAGGTGCATATCACCCATCGACAACCGAGCCGGCTGGAAACGGTTGATTGCCACCGTTGCCTGGCGCGGCTGGGTCTGCAGCTGCAGTTCGCTGATCAACATGCCGGTGGCGAAGTTGATCGCCCCGTCGCGCCCGCGCCCGTCGCCCACACCGATCAGCAGCCCCGAGGCCGTGTTCACGGCCAGCGACCCCAGCCGGGCTTCCAGCTGCGCCGCCGGCGTTCCTCCTCGGCGACGGATTGCATCAGCCGCCGGGCCCTGTCGATATCCTGCTCGCCATCACGAAGCTCCCGGTAGGCCCGTGGGTGGGGCTGGCGATCCATCAAGGTGCCCCCAGCGCCAGGGCCGACTTCACCACGCCGACCCGGGCGTCATAGCGGTCGTCCCGGTTGCTCGATTCGCTGGCCTGATAGGCGTTCACCGCCAGGGTGGTGGCATAAACCCCCGCCCAACCGTATTGCCAGTAGTTGGCGTGGCGCTCGCCGCGGGCCAGGGCGTCCTCGTAGGCCTGGTACTCCCGGTTGGCCTGCTGTGCCAGGGCAGGGGCGGCAAAGGCGATGCTCAGTAACAGCGAGAGCAGGAACGCGAACAGGCGGGACGAGGACATGGACATCTCCATAGGCATGGATAGACTTTTTTCGATCAAGGCCGCGCCGCCAGCAGTGACCGGCATGAAGCGATACCGTAGAGTCTAAGGATACGTTATCTGGAGAACCCCATGCGATCGCCGCTCGATGATACCGCGCTCGATGTTGCCTTTCGTGAAGCGCGTACCTACTACGGCTTTCGCAATGAGCCCGTGGACGAGGCACTCCTGCGACGCCTCTACGACCTGCTCAAGTGGGGGCCCACCTCCATGAACTGCCAGCCATCGCGCTATGTGTTCGTGACCAGCGTCGAGGCCAAGTCGCGGCTGCTGCCGGCCCTTTCCGAAGCCAACCGTGACAAGGCCTACCAGGCGGGTGCCACCGTGATCGTGGCCACCGACACCCGTTTCCACGAGTCGTTGCCGACGCTGTTTCCCAGCTCGCCCAATGCCCGGGAACGCTTTGAAGCCAACCCCGAAACGGCCCGTGAAACGGCCTGGCGCAACGGCACCCTCCAGGGCGCCTATCTGATCGTCGCCGCCCGCATGCTGGGGCTGGACACAGGGCCCATGAGCGGCTTCGACAATGCCATGGTCGACGGCGAGTTCTTCCCCGAAGGTCGCTACAAGAGCAATTTCCTGGTCAACCTGGGGATCGGCGACCCCGAGAGCCTGCGCCCCCGGGACCCGCGGTTGGCGTTCGACGAAGTCGCGGAAGTGCTCTGAGCCCGGTCAGTCGGGCCAGGGCCTACTCCTGCGGTGCAGCTTACTCATCGTTGTCGTCGAGGTGGTGGCGTGGCGCGACCGGGGCTTTCACCAGTGGCTGGATGGTTTCCAGATAGGTCTGGCCGCTCTCGCGGACACCCTGCTCATCCCCCTCGGCGGCGCTGCTCTGCACTTCCTCCATCATGGTGGTCATCTCACCCACCTCCTCATGGATTCTCGCCAGGGCATTGCTCAGGGTCTGGCTCATCCCCTCGATGATGGCGAGGTCCTCATCGCTCAACTGATCCTTTTCGAGCAGGACATCGAGCCTGGCATTCTCGAGCACCAGCAGGTCCATGGCCGTCTGCAGGTCGTCAGCCGGCTGGCCCATCTCTCGCTCATGCTCGTCAGCCTGGGCCGTGGTCGCCATCAGGGCGACGAGAAAGCCGGATATCAGCAGTTGCTTCATGGCGTTTTACCTCCTTGAAAAACGACAGTGGCAACTCTCAGGCTAGGCGGCACCCTGGCCTGCGACAAGGTTCCGCTGTGCAGGCCCGCTACGCAGGTCGGCGTACCGATCAATCGTTTGCCGGGAACTGCTCCGTATCGACATCCGCCTGCTGCGCCTCGCTGTAGCGGCCGCCGGCGACCTGATCCGGCGTCATCATGGCGTTCAGCCGGGCGACGGTGGCCGAGTCCAGAACGAGGGTTTCCGCCGCCAGGTTCTCGCGCATGTGGACGATGGATCGGGTACCGGGAATCGGGATGACGTCATCGCCCTGGGCCTTCAGCCAGGCCAGGGCCAATTGGCCGGGCGTCACTGCAAGCTCGCTGGCCACGGTCGTGAAGCGTTCCAGCAGGCGCAGGTTGTGGGGGTAGTTCTCGGCGCTGAAGCGTGGCAAGCCGCGTCGCATGTCGTTCTCTTCCAGGCTTTCAGGGTCTTTGATGGCACCCGCCAGGAAGCCTCTGCCCAGGGGGCTGAAGGCGACCAGCGCCGTGCCCAGCTCGCGGCAGGCGGCGATAAGGGCGATCTCGGGGTTGCGGGTCCACAGGGAGTACTCCGACTGGACCGCCGCAATGGGGCGCTCGGCCACGGCGCGACGCAGGGTGGCCGCGGAAACCTCGGAGAGGCCGATGCCCCTGATCTTGCCCTCGTCCACCAGCCGCCCCAGGGCCCCGACGCTTTCCTCGATGGGCACCCGGGGATCCATGCGATGCAGGTAATAGAGGTCAACATGATCGCTACCCAGCCGCCCCAGGCTCGCCTCGCACTGCGCCTTGAGCGTCTCGGGGCGCCCGTCGATCACCCGCTTGCCAAGCTCTGGGTCGATGGCCATGCCGCACTTGCTGGCCAGCATCAGCTGGTCGCGCTTGCCCGCCAGGGCCTGGCCGACCAACTTCTCGTTGGCCGTCGCGCCGTAGAGCGTCGCGGTATCGAAGTGGCGATAGCCCATGTCGAAGGCCTCATCCAGGGCGCGCACCGCCTCGGCCACGGGTACCTGACTTCCATAGCCATGGGAGAGGTTCATGCAACCCAGGCCGATGGTGGGCGAGGTAACTTCCTTGAGGCGGCGAAAGAGAGTCGACATGGCAATCCTTGTTGGGTGGCAGGCAGGGCCGGTGAAGTGTCGTGCCATCATGCCGAGGGAGGGAGGGGGGTCGCAAGGCGCCCCGTCGGTGATGGGGTGATTACCCAATATTACGTTCATTAACCTGCCTAAGCATTCTGTGCTAGCTTGAGGCTATTGCAGATTAAGGTGGGATGAGGCCTCGGCATCGCCGGGCAGAAAGGTCTTGGGTTATCCGTTATGCCACCGCAGGTTGCATCGACGATTGTTGGAGGTAGCTTCAGCTCGCGACAGGCGGAAGTTGCCGCAGCCTGGTGAAGGCGGCTCGAATCGTTAGGCACCGAGGTAGCAGGCGAGGGGCGGAGATTGATCCAAACAGCTACCACGGGCTGCATTGATGATTGTTGGAGGTAGCTTTAGCTCGCGACTGGCGGAGATTGCCGCAACCTGGTGAAGGCAGCTCGGCATCGGTGGGCAACGGGGTAGCAGACGAGAGCCGGAGGTCGATCCAAACAGCCACCACGGGTTGCATTGACGATTGTTGGAGGTAGCTTTAGCTCGCGACTGGCGGCGGTTGCCGTGGCCTGGTGAAGGCAGCTCGGCATCGGTGGGCAACGGGGTAGCAGACGAAAGGCAGAAAACGACCCAAAGCGGACATGCCGGATAAGGCGGCGAGCACGTTCGTTGGGGATATGCAGCATGCGCGATGATTGGTGTTCTATGGCCGAGCCATACTTAATGCATAGGTATTTCAATAGGATGAGAGGTGGTCGAACGCGCAGCATAACATTGTTAAGCGCGCGTGCGCGTTCAAGTGGAATATCAAGCGTGCTATATAATACAACTGTTATGCATTTTAGGGAGTGAGAGTGGTGTCTACCATATTTTCCTTTGTTAAATTATTTGAAAAAAGAGAATACGCAGAAGACTTTGTGAACGGCAAATTGTT
>NZ_AZQX01000162.1:0-11069 GCF_000568385.1 Halomonas sp. BC04 | reverse complement strand
GTGAAGAGAGCGGATGGTATTGAAGCCACCAAGCTTGCCACACTCGTCGGCCAAGGGAAATTGGCTTAGTGCCCATACTGCACGTTACCGTCAACGGGGCGTGAAAACTGGCGGGTTAGGTTGACTGGCCAGACAGTGGTCGGTATCATTTGCCTCGTTCTTGCGAGAGCAACAACGTGGGGCCTTAGCTCAGCTGGGAGAGCGCAACACTGGCAGTGTTGAGGTCAGCGGTTCGATCCCGCTAGGCTCCACCACCGAATTCAGGGAAAGCCGCCTGACGCTATGCGTCAGGCGGCTTTTTCATGTGCCCTTGTCAGATGGCGGGTATTTCCCACACTCTATACGAACTCACTGGAAAAAAGGGAGGTCCGTGTGAGTGATGCCGATCTGGGAACCATGGATGCCAGCCAACTGCGGAGTCTCTTCGAAACGCACCAGGCTTCTCCGCTGGAGGCCACAAGAGCCGCTCTCGATCGTATCGATCGTTTCAACGGCGAGGTCAATGCCTACGTTCATGTCGACCGGGAGGGGGCAGAGGCCGCCGCCCATGCATCGGCTCGCCGCTGGGGGCAGGGGAGGCCACTGAGTCCCATCGATGGCGTGCCGGTTTCACTCAAGGATCTGACCGAGGTCGCCGGCATGCCGGCCAGGAAGGGATCCTTGACCGAGCCTGATGCACCCTGTGAGCGTGACTCGCCGCCGACTCGCCTGCTGAAGGAGGCGGGTGCCGTGATACTCGGCAAGACCAATACGCCGGAGTTCGGCTGGAAGGCGGTCACCGACAACCGGGTGCATGGTGCGACGGCCAATCCCTGGGATACTCGCCTGACACCCGGCGGTTCTTCGGGAGGCGCCGCCGTCGCCGCCGCGCTGAATATGGGGGTGCTGCACCAGGGTGGGGATTCGGGTGGATCGATCCGCATTCCCGCCGCCTTCACCGGTGTGTTCGGCTTCAAGCCCACCTTTGGCTGGACGCCCCAGTGGCCTCCCTCGAAGGAACCAACCCTGTCGCACATCGGCCCCTGACCCGTACCGTCACCGATGCGGTGAGCATGCTCAACGTCATCGGGCGCTACGACTATCGTGACCCCTATGCCACTCGAGGCCAGCCCGACGACTGGGGCGAAGAGATCGGTCGGGGGCTTCAGGGGTTGCGAATCGCCTACTCCCCTGACCTGGGCTATGCCAGGGTGGATCGCGACGTGGCCGAGCGGGTGCGTGCGGCTGCCCACAAGCTGGAAGCGCTTGGAGCAATCGTCGAAGAGGTCGATCCCGGGTTCGAATCGCCGATCGATATCTTCAACAAGCTCTGGTTTACGGCGTCACTGGCAGTCTACGACGAAATGGGTGAGCGCAATCGGCAACTGCTCGATCCGGGCATGGTTGCCGATGCCAGGCGAGCGGAGCAATGGAGTGCGCTGGAACTGTTTCGCGCCCTGCGTGGCCGGGCGCTCCTGACCCAGCAACTGGAGTACTTCAACCAGCAGTACCATCTGGTGATGACGCCCACGGTCGCCATCTCACCGTTCGAGCTTTTGCACAACGTCCCGCCTGGCAGGGACATGCGAGACTGGGAGGAGTGGGCGCCGTTTTCCTATCCTTTCAACCTCAGTCAGCAGCCAGCGGCCTCGGTGCCTGTGGCTTCACCGACGCTGGCTTGCCCGTCGGTTTCCAGCTGGCGGGGGGGAAGCACGACGACACTCGCGTGTTGCGTGTCGCCCATGCCTTCATGGAGGCCTACCCGGCTCGCTATCCCGCCGTGCCTAATCCGTATCAGAGTGGCTAGGCCAGGAGTCTGTCGGATTTGACAGATCGTCGCGATCCTAGCAGCGGGCCGACTTGCGTTCGGATAGCCACTGGTCCAGCTCCTCGGCCGGCAGGGCGGGACAATAGTAGTCGCCCTGTACACGCTTGCTGGAAAGATGGCTCACGGTGGTGGCCATGGCCTGGTCATCGATGTCGATGATCGCCGGCTCGATATGGAGTGCCTGCAGGAGGCGGCACAACGCTTCCAGCAGGTTGCGCTCATCCTGCTGGGGGGCTCTGGTCAGGCTGGCACTGATCCTGGCTCTGGCGAAGGGCAGGCGAGATAGCCAGGCGAGGTCGAGGGGTTCGGTACCTAGCCCATCGATGGAGAGCCGCACGCCGAGTCGCTCGAGTCGCTTGAGCATATGGGAGGCGCCGTCCAGGTTGCTGGACAACCCCTTTCCAGGGACCTGCAGGGTCATCCAGGCCAGAGACTCGAGCCGCTGAAGGCGGAGGAAGTGGTCGAGCGGTCTGCGGTCGAAGGTGTCGTGTACCAGATGTGACTCACAGAGGCGGATCGAAACGGGCAGTTCGCCGAGCGATGAACCGCTTTGCAGCCAGCCCAGGTGATGGGCGATGACGCTCTGTATCACCCAGCGATCAAGCCGAATACCCAGGCCCAGGCGACAGATGGTGTCGAGGAAGGCTTCGGGGGGGTGCTGCCACTGCTTGGGCTGTCGCCAGCGAATGGCGGCTTCCAGGCCGATGCAGCAACCGGTATCGGCATCGATTTCAGGCTGGAAGTAGAGCTGAAAATGACGCTCGGGGAGGTGAATGGCCTCGCTTAGCCGGCTCTCGAGTCGATGTTTCTCCTTCAGCTTTGTGGTCAATCGGTGATCGACAAAGGCCAGGCGCCCCGGGCCCTTCTTGCGGGCGGTATACATGGCACTGCGCGCGGTGGTGATCAGTGCCTCCTCATCCTGGGCATCGGTCGGGTAGAGCGCGATGCCGATGGAGGCCGTCAGAAGCAGGTAGCGGTTCCCGGAGAGGAAAGGTGGCTCCAGCGCCTCCTGAAGCCGTTCTGTCACCACCTGGGCGGCTTCTGCCGTCCCATCCTTTTCCAGCAGCACGATAAACTGGTCGCCACCCAGTCTGGCCAGGGTATCCCGGCTGCGTAGCGCCTTCTGCAGGCGCTGGGCCAGCTCACCCAGCAGCCGGTCGCCTTCCACATGACCGACGGCATCATTGACCGCCTTGAATCGATCGATATCGATGAACAGTACGGCAAGCCCGTTCTCGGCGCGCTCCGCCTGGGCCAGGGCGTGATTGAGGCGATCCCGCAGCAGCAGCCAGTTGGGCAGGCCTGTCATCGGGTCGACATGGACCCAGTGTCTGTCGCCGAGCTGTATGCCAGTGGGTGCGGCGAGGCTGACAAAGGTACGCAGGTAGTGGTGTGGGCGCTGGCGCTCATCGCGCAGGCCATCCACGGTCATCAGGACGGGCATCGACTCACCGTCGGCACGGCGGCACAGCACTTCCTGTTGCCAGGAAGTGGGCTCCTCGGCGTTCGAGTCCGGGTCGGGCGCCAGCATCGAGGGTGTCCGCAAGGAGAGAAAGAAGTGCTCGACCGGCCAGCCTGCAACCTCGCTGCGCTCGCAGCCGGCAATTCGGCAGAAGGCGTCATTGGCCAGGACGATGAGCCCGGCGGTATCGGTCAGGACCATGCCGGTCTGCCCCTGCTCGAACGCACTCTGTATGAGCCGTGCAGGGTGTTGGGCCAGGGGGCTGACCCTGTCGCCTGGTGGGCGTTTGCCGTGTGAACTCATCGATTCGCTTTCTCAGCCCCTGCTGCATTGGTTGAAATGTCGAGTTGGGTTTCGACGTTGACATTAAAGAGTATCGTCATAAGACGCCCAGACTTTAGCGCTGAGCAAGGTAAAATTCGGGGTTGCCCGCAAAAAACCAATAATCATTTGGTGTTGACGCCTGCGCGAGACTCAAGTTCGGAAATGGGGTGCCGATACAAGAGGGAAGAAGTCGTGCCCTGAGGCAGGGTCGCCAAGGGTGGGGTTTCAGGTTCGGCGTCGTTAACGGTGGATGGATCGCTCGACTCCCGATTTTATCGCCAAAGGGGAACGCGTTGCGCATATCGGTTCGGATGGAAGCATTGACTCGATTCCTCTGCTCCCTGCAGGGACGACTGCTTGCCGGTCTTGCCGCGACGTGGTTGGTTATCGTGGGCATCCTGTTGATGCTGGCCTGGCAGTATGGCAAGGCCCTGGTGGATGAGGTCAACCTTGATCACCTGCGTGACGAGTCGCGCTTGATAGCCGATGCCCTGACCGAGAAGGTGAATCGCCGTCTGCATGCCCTGGCTCGTCTGGCGCCGGGCCTGCAGGGTATGAGCCCGGAGCAGCTGGGTGATTTCCTCGAGCATAACCAGGCCCTGATGGAATGGTTCGAGGGCATCATGGTGACCGGGCCCGATGGCGTTGTGCTTGCCGACTGGCCGGTGGTTGAGGGGCGTGCCGGCCTCGATACCTCGGACACTGAATACTTTCGCATGCTGCGCCGCTCTCCGGCGCCCTACGTCAGTCAGCCCTTCGTGGGCCGAGCCAGCGGCGACAACCTGGTACTGATGCTGGTGCCGCGGATCGACGAGCAGGGGGCGTTCAGCGGTGTCGTCGGTGGCATGGTCAACCTGGCGGGGGGCGGCCTGTTCCGTTGGCTGGAGCGAAGCTGGCTGGGCGAGGAGGGGCGTATCTCCGTGTTCTCTGCGTCGGGCCAGGCGTTGTTTCATCCCCGGCGGGCGAACAGCCAGGCGTTCAACGGATTGCCGGCACTCGACCTGGCTCTGGAGGGCTGGGAGGGAGAAACCGTTGCCCGTGGAGTCAATGGCGAGTCGACGCTGATGTCGTATCGCCAGATCAGGCCGGCGAACTGGATCGTCAAGGTATCGCTGCCCCGGTCCCAGGTTCGTGCCCCGCTGGGTGACTATCTCGTTACGCTTTGGTGGGCCTGGCTGGGGTTGGCGGTACTGTTGATGTTCAGCATGCGCTGGCTGGTCAGGCGATTGCTCGAGCCGCTGCACCGGCTGGAGCGTCAGATCGCCCAGGTGGGGGCAGGGGAGCGTCGCTACCTGGCGCTCTCCACCAGCATGGAAGAGTTGAGGCAGGTGGCCAGCAGCTTCAACCGCCTTGAGCATGAGCGGCTCTCGGCCCTGGAGCACCTGCGGGATCGACAGGCCTTTCTCGATGCCGTGCTGGGATCCACGCCGATCGGCATGTTCGTCGCCGATCTCAAGGGGCACCTGAACTACATGAACCCGGCGCTGCTGGAGCTGCTGGGACTGGATGCGTCCTGTAGCGCCAGCGAATGGTGGGAGCGTATTCATCCGGATGACCGCCAGGGCACCCAGGATATGTGGCGCCACTCCCTCTTGACCGGCAACGACTTCATGCGTCAGCTGCGCTTTCACCATCAGGATGGGGTCACCCTTTGGGTGGAAGTGCATGCAAGCCAGGTGAGGGGTAGCGACCAGCCCCTCGGTTTCGTGGGTATGGTGAAGGACATCACCGAACGTCGCCAGCAGGAAGCCTTGCAGCGCTGGGAGGCAGAGCACGACCCGCTGACCGGGCTGCTCAACCGCCGCGGTTTCGAGCGTCGCCTGGAGGAGGCGTTGGCGGAATACGCCAAGACCGGTACTCCATCGGTGTTGATCCTGTTCGACCTCGATCACTTCAAGCCCATCAACGACGAGGGCGGGCATGCGCTAGGCGACGAGATGCTTCGTCGCATTGCCCAGGTGGTGGCCTGGGAAGTCCGTCGTAGCGACCATGTGGCCCGCCAGGGCGGGGACGAGTTTGCCGTGCTGCTGCCTAGCTGCACCCTCAAGCAGGCCGGGGAAATTGCTGAATCCCTGCGCCGAGTGGTTTCCGAGGTCACCGTGGTCAATGAGAGCAGGGTCTACAACATCACGCTCAGCATGGGTGTGACGGCGTTCCAGGAGGGGGATGATGCGGTCGAGACCGTGCTGGCCCGCGCCGATGCCGCCAGCTACAAGGCCAAGGCCAAAGGTCGGAACACCGTGGTCATGGCAGATCCCGACGACGAGAGCCTGGTCGACTCGCTGTGGTAGCTGGGCGAGACAATGCCGCAAGCGGTATCGCCTGGCTGGGATTGGAGCCTGGCTGGATTGTAGATAGTGACAGGGAGCGTCAGGAAATGCTCGGCAGGAAAAGGCTGGCAGAATGAGCGAGCTGACAAAGACTACACCGAGGTATTGAAGCGTCCCGGCTGCGCCCTCACTCGACCGCTGGCGCCATAGGTCGTCTTCTCGGCAGCCTCGTGTATGAATTCGAGCAGGCGCTTGTTCTGGCCCATGCGCAGGCCGACAAGTTGACCGTTCATCGTGTTGAGCCGATGGGCTTTCCGGGTCCGCTCCAGGGTGCTTTCCCACTCGTCCAGGCAGCCGGCTTCTTCGGCGGCCTGGCGGGCGCCGGCGGCACCCTCGGCATAGCCAGGCGCTGCTGGACATTGCGACGCAGGGTCTCGCTGGCTTCCAGCTGCTGCAGTCGCCGCTGCTTGTGCTCGGCGATCGCGGCCAACCGTCGCCCGTCGATATCGGCGGCGGCAAGCAGTTCGCGTTCCTGCTCAAGCAGCTCTATCACGCCGTCAAGGCGCTGCTGCTGCTCGCGGAGAAGCTTGATCAGGCTCATTCGTCACCTTTACCCGCCGTCGATTGCAGCGATTCGATCAGCCCGTCGGCGATGCGGTCGGCACGAATTTCCAGGCGGCCTTCCCGAATGGCCTCGCGAATCTCATCGACTCTGGCGGTGTCGATATCACGGGAGCTGTCGGTGGCATTCTGGCGCAGGTGAGTCGTGGCCGCGGGACCCGAATCCTGCTGCTTGGACTGGCTGGGGGCCTTGACTGGCTGCGCCTCTTCGCGTGGCGTCGTCGGCGTCGGGCGAGTCAGGGGGTTCTGGCTGTTGATCTTCACTATAATGGCCTCGTGACCGGTGCTTTTACACGCTATCGGCTGCGCCAGCAAAAACTTTAGACATGATATAGCGGATGCGCGCAATGCGCATCCGATAGCCCCAGTGTAGACAGGTTGCGTGTAGACAGGTTGCGTGTAGATAGTTCGAGTGTCGTCAGAAGTCGACGATCACCAATCCCTCTCCCCCCACTTGCCCGGTAACCACCTCGCGGGAGTCGAAGCGGATCCGGACGCGGTCGCCCAAACCGCCGGGCTCCAGCGCCTGTCCTTCGCGGGAGACCCGAAAGCCCGCGCCTCGAGCCTCGACCACGACACGTTGATTGCGCTCCACCAGTGGCAGCGAGCGGAACTGGTGGACCTGCAGCGGCTGGCCGGCGCGCAGGTTGCGTGTCGCGACCTGGCCGATGATCTGTTCCGTATCGAGCAGGGCGTTGTTGGGGAGTTCTGCCAGGTTGCCCTGCCGTTGTTCCAGGTGCTCCGGGCGTACCGTATCGCCGGCGTTAAGCGTGGTCGCCAGCACCGGGAACTCGCCGAGAACGCCGATTTCAGCCTGCATGTAACGCACCTGGCGACCATCGCTCCCGCAGCGCACCCCCACCGACACCCGCCCGATCGGCAGCTGGCCTTCACGGGTCAGGAAGGGCTGGGGCGATAGGCACTCCGGTAGCCGGGCCGAGGGCGGACGCAGCTCGATGATGATCTCCTCGCCCAGGGACTGCGCCTCGTTGTGCAGAAAGCCATGTACGGCCTGGAGCAGGGCATCGTCGTTAGCCTTGGCGGTGCCGGAAAGCAGCGCCAGGCCGGCGAGGATCGGCCACAGAGTGAGCAGGAGCTTGAAGGGGTGACGCTGCATGGCATTTGGCCGACGTTGGTGATGGTGCCAGTGAATTCTAGCGTCCGGTGAACTCATGAAACAGCGGAAATGAATGCGGAAAATCGGTCTGTTCTTGCCATTGATGTGACACCACTCTGGCTATTCTTCACTCTCAACAAGTTCCGCACACTGTTCATATTGGGTTTCGACCACGGAGAGCGCCGGCATGATCGATAAGCTCGAGGCCGCCTTTAACTACCACCAGCAGGCACTGGGCTTGCGCCAGGAGCGCCACAAGGTGCTGGCCAGCAATATCGCTAACGCCGATACGCCGAATTACAAGGCGCGGGACATGGATTTTGCCGGCGAGCTCAAGAAGGCGGTCGAGCATGGTCGCTCATCCGGTGGCGGTTTGTCACTGGCCAGGACATCAGCGGGGCATCTGGGCGGACAGGGCTTCGCGCCGCCGAGCCAGGACTTGCTGTATCGGGTGCCAGACCAGCCGAGCCTGGACGGGAACACGGTGGACATGGATCGCGAGCGCACCCAGTTCGCCGACAATTCCGTACGCTACCAGGCGGCACTGACCATCCTCAACAGCCGGATCCAGGGGCTGAAGAGCGCCATGCAGCCCGAATAACCCGGGCCAGAGTCATCCGAGCCGGAAAAGCCAGAGCCGGAAGAACCAGAGAGAGATCGCACCATGTCGATGTTTTCCGTTTTCGATATCGCCGGCTCGGCCATGAGCGCCCAGTCTCAACGCATGAACGTCACGGCCAGCAACCTGGCCAACGCCGACAGCGTGGCGGGGCCGGATGGCGAGGCCTATCGCGCCAAGCAGGTGTTGTTCGAGGCCCGTCACCAGGGCGCCCATGGCATCGGTGGCGTGGGCGTGCGCAGTGTGGTGGAGGACAACTCCCCCATGCGCATGGAGTACCGTCCCGAGCACCCGCTGGCCAACGAAGAGGGCTATGTGACCATGCCCAACGTCGAGCCGGTACACGAGATGGTCAACATGATCTCGGCCTCCCGTTCCTACCAGGCCAACGTCGAAATCATGAACACGAGCAAGCAGATGATGCTCAAGACACTCACCCTGGGTGAGGGATAATCGCCATGTCCACGACCATTGACTCCAGTGTCGTCACGCGCATGAACCAGGGTGGCTCTTCCGCCCGGGATGCCAGTCAGTCCGCCGAACTTCGCAACAACTTCATGACCCTGCTGATCGCCCAGATGCAGCATCAGGATCCGCTCGATCCCATGGACAACCATGAGATGACATCCCAGCTGGCCCAGATCAACACCGTCAGCGGCATCGAGGATCTCAACAAGACCCTGAAGGGCATCACCAGCCAGATGGATGCCGGGCAGACGCTGCAGGCGGCCGGGCTGATCGGCCAGGGTGTGCTGGTGCCGGGGGATCGTGTGTTGATGGAAACCGATGAAGAGGGCAACGCCCACACCACGCCCTTCGGTATCGAACTCGGTCAGTCGGCCGAGAACGTGCGTGTGACGATCACCAACGCCAGTGGCCAGGTGGTCAACCGCTATGACATCGGCTCGGTGAAGGCGGGGGTCGAATCCTTCACCTGGGACGGTCGGACCACCGAGGGTGAAACGGCCGCGCCGGGCGCCTATCGGGTGCGTGTCGAAGCCACCAGCGGCGACAAGACACTCGATGCTTCCACGCTCAACTACGCCGTGGTCGGTGGGGTGACGCCGCCCGACGGCAATGGCGGTGTGAAGCTTGACCTCGGTGCCATCTATGGCCAGGTCGGCCTGGGTGACGTCAAGCAGATTCTTTGATTGACAAAAATGGTTTCCTAATCAGAACCGCGAAAGCGGCATAAAATTCGGCAGGCAGAGGAACGAAACATGAGCTTTTCCCAAGCACTGAGCGGCCTGAACTCCCAGGCACAGAAACTGGGCACCATCGGCAACAACATCGCCAACTCCCAGACGGTGGGCTTCAAGAGTTCCAACGTGCAGTTCTCGGATGTCTTCGCCGGCTCGAAGGTTGGCCTGGGTACCCGGGTGTCCACGGTGATGCAGAACTTCAACGAAGGCAACGTGGAGTCCACCAACCGCAACCTGGACCTGGCCATCGCCGGGGATGGCTTCTTCCGCTTCCAGGATCCCAGCGGCGAAGTGGTCTACTCCCGCAACGGCCAGCTCTCCATGACCTCCGAGGGCGACCTGATCAACGCCCAGGGCGCGCAGATCATGGGCTTCGGTCTCAATGCCGCTGGCCAGGTCCAGGCGGGCGGCAGCCGGTGCCGCTGAATGTCTCCGCCGAGGAGCTCGCCGCAAGCGCCACCACCAATGTAGGCACCACGATCAACCTGGATGCGCGCAAGGTACCTGATAACGACCTGAGCACGATCGAAAGCAGTAATAATCAGGAAATAGAGTATCACTACTCGAATAACTTTACCGTGTTTGATTCATTGGGCAACCCTCGCAATATTACCGTGTACTATGAAAAAATTGATGGTGCTTCAAATACTTGGGAAGCCAAGGTCACAATGGATGGCTATTACAGTGCCAACAATGACTTCACTTTGGAGTTCAATCAGAATGGCACTTTGACTGTGCCGGCAGGAAATGTCACAGATATTACCTTTGATGCGGACTCGCCGCTCGGGGATGATCCTATTCCGCTCGCCTTCCAGCTCAATCTCGCCGGCTCCACCCAGTTCGGCAATACCTCCACGGTCAGCAGCCTGAACCAGAATGGCTACACCTCCGGCACCCTGGTGGGCATCACCATCAACGATGACGGCACCATCATGCGCAACTACTCCAACGAGCAGTCGCGCCCCGCCGGCCAGGTCGCCTGGTGAGCTTCCGCAACCCCGAAGGCCTGACCCCCGCCGGCGACAATGTCTGGACGGCCAGTGCCGCCTCCGGCCAGGAGCTGGTCGGCGCGCCGGGTACCGGCCTGCTGGGCAGCGTGGTTTCCGGCGCCGTCGAGACCTCCAACGTCGACATGGCCCGTGAGCTGGTGGACATGATCGTGGCGCAGCGGGCCTACCAGGCCAACTCCCAGACGATCAAGACCCAGGATGAGTTACTGCAGACTGCCATCAACCTCCGCTAAGGAAACACTGCACAAATGCCTGCACGAGCGAATCGCTGCGTTGCGCGGTGCCGAAGCGTCGGACCGTCGGATCCTCACATATACCCCATATGTTCCGGTTCCTGTGCTCCGTGCGCCTTGCGCTTCATCTCGCTCGGCAATTTGTTCAGCGTTTCCCTAACCGAAATACCTAAGGGATCTGAGCCATGGATCGCATCCTCTATACCGCCATGAGCGGTGCCAAGCAGAGCATGGACCAGCAGGCGGTGGTCAGCCACAACCTGTCGAACGTGTCGACTGCCGGGTTTCGCGCCCAGCTGCATGCCATGCGCGCCGTGCCGGTAGAGGGCGAAGGCGCGCTGCCGACCCGGGTGTCGGTGGCGGCGACCACGCCGGGCAGTGACTTCTCGCCGGGCCCCATCAAC
>NZ_AZQX01000161.1:0-14578 GCF_000568385.1 Halomonas sp. BC04 | reverse complement strand
CGGCAACCCCCACACGCACGTGGTGCTGCGCGGCGGCCATGGCGGCCCCAACCACGATGCCGGTTCGGTGCGCGCCTGCCGACAGGCCCTGGAAACTGCCGGGCTGACGCCTCGCCTGATGGTCGACTGTAGCCACGCCAATGCCTGCAAGGACCACCGTCGCCAGGGCCAGGTGCTGCGCGACGTGCTGGCGCAGCGGCTGTCCGGCGAAACCTCACTGATGGGGCTGATGCTGGAGAGCCACCTGGAGGAGGGGCAGCAGGCCCTGGAGCCCGCCGCCCTGCGCTACGGCGTGTCGGTGACCGATGCCTGCCTGGGCTGGGAAGCCACCGAATCACTGCTGCTGGAGGCCGCGGAGCAGCTGCGCTCGGCTTGAACCGGCAGGCTACCTATGCCGACCTGGCCTCTTTGCCTGTACCCGTGGCGGTGAATGACGGGATAATCCCGACCTTTCCCGCCGCGAGCCAAGCAGAGGAGGCATCGATGCCGTTCCGTTTCGAGCACCATGACCCGGAGTCCTACCGTCGCAAGGCGCGACTGATCAGCGTGGCCATGGCCGCTCAGCTGATCGTCTTCGGCCTGGTGTTTTCTCAGCTGCTGACGGCCACCTTCGGCTCCAGCATTTGGCTCAATGCGCTGGGGGTGCTGCTGGGCCTGATCGTTACCAGCCTGACCTTCGCCGTACTGCGCGAGCGCCCCTGGATGACCGAGATGCGCTACGTCTGGCAGCTCAAGCATCACCTCTCCCGGGTCAGCGGCTATCTTGCCACCCTGCGTCGCGAGGCGGAGCAGGGCAATGACGTGGCACTCGACCTCTTGACCTTCTATCACCAGGGCATGGTCCAACTGGCCGAGCTCAATGGCCGCACCCTGGACGATGACGGCGAACTCATCGCCGAGCGACAGAAGATACAGCGACTGCGCGAAGAGCGGGGCCTGGCCGAGCGGGTGGAGGGGTTCGATCCGCACGACCTGGCCGCCTTCAAACGGAGTTAGGAGCCTGTCGGACTTGACGCTTTGGTCAAATCCGACAGGCTCCAAGCCGCTTTACTGAGCGAGCAACCTGGCCGCGCGCTTGGCGAAGTAGGTGAGGATGCCGTCGGCGCCGGCTCGCTTGAAGCATGTCAGCGATTCGAGGATCACCTCGTCGGCCGACAGCCAGCCGTTGTCGAAGGCGGCCATGTGCATGGCGTATTCGCCACTCACCTGATAGGCGTAGGTGGGTACCTTGAGCTCGTCCTTGATGCGCCGCACCACATCCAGGTAGGGCATGCCTGGCTTGACCATTACCATGTCGGCCCCCTCGGCCAGGTCCAGCGCCACTTCGTGCAGCGCCTCGTCGCTGTTGGCCGGGTCCATCTGGTAGGTGCGCTTGTCCGCCTTCCCCAGGTTGGCGGCGGAGCCACGGCATCACGGAAGGGACCGTAGTAGTGGGAGGCGTACTTGGCGCTGTAGGCCATGATGCGGACGTTGTGCAGTTGCTCCTGCTCGAGCACCTGGCGAATCTCACCGATGCGGCCATCCATCATGTCGGAGGGCGCCACCACGTCGGCGCCGGCCTCGGCGTGGGAGAGCGCCTGCTTGAGCAGTGTCTCCACGGTGCGGTCGTTGAGCACATAGCCGCTGGCATCGATGATGCCGTCCTGGCCGTGGCTGGTGTAGGGGTCGAGGGCCACGTCGGTCATGATGCCGAGTTCGGGAACGGCCTCCTTCAGTGCCCTGACGCTGCGCTGGACGAGGCCGCTGGAACTGTAGGCCTCTTCGGCCAGCTCACTCTTCAGTGCCTGGTCCACCACCGGGAACAGGGCGATGGCGGGGATGCCCAGCCCATGGGCATCCCGAGCCTCCTCGATGAGCAGGTCCAGCGACAGGCGCTCGACGCCGGGCATCGAGGGAACGGCCTCACGACGCTGTTCACCTTCGAGGACGAACACGGGCCAGATCAGGTCGGATGATGTCAGGGTCGATTCCCGCATCAGGCGGCGAGAGAAGTCGTCACGGCGCATGCGCCGCATGCGTGTAGCGGGAAACTGGCGTGTGGTCATGAAACTCAAGGCTCTTCTCCGGCTGTGGGGCCCTGGCGACCCCGTGTCGATACCCTTGAGTATATCAGTGCAACCGTCTGCCGGAAGCTGCGGCTTGTCGCACCCCGCGCGACTCTCTAAAGTGTTGGCTTTCAGCTAACGTATTGGCTTCAGGATTTCAGGCTGAGCCCTTCATTCGAGGCGCCTTCATCACAAGGAGAAAGGCATGAGCAAACAGGTGGCGGTCATCCTGTCGGGCTGCGGTGTGCAGGATGGCTCGGAGATCTACGAGACCACCCTGACCCTGCTGCGGCTGGACCAGTTGGGTATCGGCTATCGCTGTTTCGCACCGGACATGGATCAGCACCATGTCATCGATCATCGTAGCGGAGAGGTCGCCGAAGGTGAGTTGCGCAACGTGCTGACAGAGTCGGCGCGGCTGGCACGCGGCGAGATCAGCCCCCTTGAGGATCTTGATGCGGTCGAGTTCGACGCCGTGATCCTGCCGGGCGGCTTCGGGGCGGCCAAGAACCTGTCCAACTACGCCTGGGCAGGCAACGACATGGAGGTTCACGAGGGGCTGGTGGAAGCCATTGCACCGTTCCATGAGGCGCGCAAACCCATTGGCCTGATGTGTATCACACCCGCCCTGGTGCCGAAGCTGCTGGGCCCGGGCATTGCCGTGACGATCGGACACGACCCGGGTGTTTCCGGTGGCATCAGTGCCATGGGAGGGCTGCATCGCAGCTGTGGCGTCGAGGATATCGTGGTCGACTTCGAGAACCGCGTCGTCACCACGCCGGCCTACATGCTGGCTACCCGCATCAGCGAGGCCGCCACCGGCATCTTCAAGCTGGTCGATCGTATCGACGAGATGATGGACCTCTAGGAGCCGGCGCAAGCCAATGCCCCCGCCCGATCGACTCGGGCGGGGGCATTTTTCATGGGCTGGTTTCGATATCGCCGGCCAGCGTTGCCACGAGACGATGCCGATCAGGTTTCGTCCCGCTCCCCGGTCTCCCCTTCCGCCTCGGAGGCCTTGCGGCGCCGGTGGCGAACCAGGCGGCCGAACAGGATCCCCACTTCATAGAGCAGGTACATTGGCACCGCCAGCAGGCTCTGGGAGATCACATCCGGGGGTGTCAGCAGCATGCCCACCACGAAGCAGCCCAGGATCACATAGGGGCGCTTCTTCGAAAGGCTCTCCACCGTAGTAGCGCCGGAGGCGATCAGCAGGAAGGTGGCGATGGGAATCTCGAAGGCCACGCCGAAGGCGAAGAACAGTTTGAGGACGAAGTTCAGGTATTGGTTGATGTCGGTCATTATCGCCACGTTCTCCGGCCCGGTCTGGGTGAAGAACTGGAACAGCAGCGGGAACACCGCATAGTAGGCGAAGGCCGCACCGGCGTAGAACAGGCCCACGCTGGAAGCCAGGATCGGCAGGGCCAGGGCCTTTTCGTTATCGTAGAGCCCCGGTGCGACGAAGGCCCAGGCCTGATGGAGCACGTAGGGGATGGCCAGGAATACCGCCACCATCAGGGTCAGCTTGAAGGGGGCGAGAAAGGGCGAAGCCACTTCCGTGGCGATCATCTGTGAGCCTTCCGGCAGCAGCGCCATCAGCGGCTGGGCCACGAAGGTGTAGATCTCGTTGGCAAAGGGGTAGAGCCCGAGGAAGATCACGAAGACCGCCACGACCGCGCGCAGTAGACGCGATCGCAGTTCGATGAGGTGTTCGATCAAGGGTGCCTGGCCGAGATCCTGCTTGTCACCGGAGTCGCTCATCGGGAAGCGGCATCCTTCTTGTCATCGTCGGGAGGAGTGGGGCGTTCGTCGGAGAGCGGCTCGTCGGGTTGACGGGCACTGGCCAGGGCGTCGTCAAGCCGCGCGGCAGCCTGCCGCGGCAAAGGCTCGTCAGCGGTGCTCTCGTCAGTGACCCTGTCGGGCTCGGCTTTCTTGTCGCCGTGTCGACTGGGCGTCGAGGTGGAGTCCGGTTTGGCGATACTCTCCACGTCGCGCTTGGCCCTGTCGAGGCTCTCATCGAGTTTCGACTGCTGCTCCTTGAGTTTCTGGCGCAGCTCTTCCGCCTCGAGCTGCGAACTGATCTCCCGCTGCATGCTCGAGACGGAGCGCTTGATCTTGCCTACCCACAGCCCGACGGTGCGCGCTGCCTTGGGCAAACGCTCAGGGCCGAGCACCAGCAGGCCAACGACGCCGAGGATCAGGAGTTCGAGAAAGCCGATGTCAAACATGAGGCTTATTTGCGCTCTTCCTGATTATCCACCTTGTCCGCTGCCGCCTTCTCTTCGGCGCGAACGTCATAGGTGTTGGGCTGTTCGTCATGGGCGACCTTGGCCTGTGCCTTGTCCTTGTCGTCCTTCTCTTCCTCATTCACGGCCTGCTTGAAGCCCTTCACCGCGCCACCCAGGTCGGTGCCGACGTTGCGTAGCTTCTTGGTGCCGAATATCAGGATGATGATGCCGAGTACGATCAGCAGTTGCCAGATACTGATGCCACCTAACATGAAGAATTCCTCTGATTCGGGTCTCCGGTCGATCCGGAACACCTGTTTACTTGGACCTTGCGGCTTTCTCATCGTGCCCCGAAATGCCGAAGCGTCGGGCCAGTTCTTCGAGCACGTCCCGGTGGTCGAGTCCGAGATGCGACAGCATCACCAGGCTATGAAACCACAGGTCGGCGGTCTCGGCGATCAGTGCCTTTCGCTCCGCCTCGCCGCCGGCCTGGGCATCCTTGGCTGCCAGCAGTGTCTCGGTGGCTTCCTCGCCGACTTTCTCGAGTATCTTGTTCAGCCCCTTGTGATGCAAGGCGGAAACGTAGGAATCGTCGGGATTGGCGGTTCTGCGTTGCTCCAGCACCTCGAAGAGTTGATCCAGAATATCACGCATGACAGGGCTTCCGGTTGCGGTGGGTCAAGTTCATTGCCAGGCCAGCAGCAGCAGGCCGGTGGCGGCGATCAGCAGCACGGGCCATGGCTGGCCGGTGGCCCACTCGCTCAGCGGCTGCCAGGCCAGCGCCAGCCCTGCCAGGAGAAGGCCCAGCCGTAGCCGTCGGCTGCTGCTGCGGCCGTCCTTCAGCTGTCGCTGAATGCCGTCCAGTGCCTGGGCCTGGCGGTGACGCTGGCGATGCTCGTGCTCGATCCGGCTCAGGGCGTGATGGGCCACCGACGGCAGCTCGGGCAGCTGGCGCGCCAGTTCAGGAGCCTGGCGCTTCAGCGATTCCCAGAAGCCGCTGGCGCCGGCTCGCTCCTTCATCCACTGCTCCAGATAGGGCTTGGCGGTGGTCCAGAGGTCCAGATCGGGGTAGAGCTGACGTCCGAGCCCCTCGATGTTGAGCAGGGTCTTCTGCAGCAGCACCAGTTGCGGCTGGACCTCCATGTTGAAGCGACGGGCGGTCTTGAACAGACCCAGCAGCACCTGGCCGAAGGAGATGTCCTTGAGCGGCTTCTCGAGGATCGGCTCGCAGACGGTGCGTATGGCGGCGGCAAACTCGTTGGCCCGGGTGTTCTCACCGACCCAGCCCGACTCGATGTGCAGCGCCGCCACTTCATAGTAGTCCTGGTGGAAGAACGCGAGCAGGTTGCGAGCCAGGTAGTCCTGGTCCTCGCGGGTGAGGCTGCCGACGATGCCGCAGTCGATGGCGATGTATTGCGGGTCGTGAGGGTGCTCCCGGGCAACGAAGATATTGCCGGGGTGCATGTCGGCATGGAAGAAGTTGTCGCGAAATACCTGGGTGAAGAAGATCTCCACGCCGCGCTCGGCGAGACGCTTCAGGTCGGTGCCTTGGGCCTTCAGCGCCGCCAGGTCGGCGACCGGGACACCGTAGATGCGCTCCTGCACCATCACCCGACGACGGGTATGGGACCAGTGGGTCGCCGGTACGTAGAGCAGCGGCGAATCCTTGAAGTTGCGCTTCAGTTGCGAGGTGTTGGCGGCCTCCTTGTGCAGGTCCAGTTCGTCGAACAGCGTCGACTCATAGTCCCGTACTACCTCGACCGGCCGCAGGCGACGAGCCTCCGGAATTCTGGCCAGCACGCCGGCGACCCGATACATCAGCGCCATGTCCTGGCGCATGATGTGCTCGATGCCCGGGCGGATGATCTTGGCCACCACTTCCTCGCCGGTATGCAGGCGGGCGGCATGGACCTGGGCGATGGAGGCAGAGGCCAGTGGCTCGGGCTCGAAATGGGCGAATGCCTCGTCGATCGACATGTGCAATTCCGCCTCTACCAGCTCGCGCGCTTCGCGGCTGGGGAAGGGGGGAACCTGGTCCTGCAGTCGCCGGAGCTCGTCGGCGATCTCCTCGGGCAGCAGGTCGCGCCGGGTGGAGAGCAGTTGGCCGAACTTGACGAAGATGGGGCCGAGGGCTTCCAGGGCCAGGCGCAGGCGTTCGCCCGGCGAGCGATTGCCGATCGGTACCAGGCGCAGGGGCGAGAGGGTGAACATCAGCCTGAGGTACCAGGGGAGCCGCTCAAGGGGCAGCAGCGTGTCGAGACGGTAGCGGGTGATCACCCAGATGATGCGCAGCAGCCGAAGACTCATCACAGCGCGGCCTCGCGTTCGAGTTGTCGACGCAGCCTCGCCAGGCGGGCTTCGAGGCGGTCGGTGGTCATTTCCAGTTCGGTGAGGTGGTCTCGCAGGTTCTCGAACTGGTACTTGCCAGGCAGCAGCTTCGCTTCCTCGAAAATGTACTCGGCAATATCGCTGCGCATCTCGCCATGGGCACGGCGACTCCAGCGTGCGGCGCGGCGCAACCCCTCGGCCAGGCCGTGGGCCGGGACATCGCCCAGCCAGCTTGCCAGTTCGCCCTCCCAGTCCAGGTCCAGGTCGAGCAGCAGGTCGCGGGTTGCCTCGAGCAGCGGGACACGGCCGCGTACCGAGAGCCTCCCCTGGAACATCAGCCGCTCGATGCTCTCACCGCCCAGCAGTTTGCCCAGGGTCTCGGCATTAAGCTCGACGATAGCGTCGAAGGAGTCCTCACTCTCCGTTTCCGGGCGCAGCAGGTCCAGGCCGGCAGGGTGGAAGTGAATCGCCAGCGCCAGCTCGGGGCGCTCCAGGCGAAGCAGCAGACGGCTGCCGCTCAGCCGGGCCAGCCGCGATGGGGCTGCGGGGTCGCGCGCCAGCAGAGCATTGAGCGTGCGTTCGATGCCGGCCAGCAGCAGGGTGGGGGTCAACGTCATCACCGCCTCAAAGCTTGATACCGCGATGCAGGGCGACGATGCCCCCGGTGAGATTGGTGTATTCGACCCGCTCCAGCCCAGCGGTTTCCATCATCTCCTGGAGCGTCTGCTGGTCGGGGTGCATGCGGATCGACTCGGCAAGATAGCGATAGCTGTCGGCATCCCCGGCCACCATCTGGCCCATCCGCGGCAGCAGGCGGAAGGAGTACTCGTCGTAGGCCCTGGAGAGCAACGGATTGACCGGTTTGGAGAACTCCAGCACCAGCACCCGGCCGCCGGGCTTGAGGGCTCGGGTCATGGAGCGCAGGGCGGCCTGCTTGTCGGTGACGTTGCGCAGGCCGAAGGCGATGGTGATGCAGTCGAAGGTGTTGTCGGGGAAGGGCAGGCATTCGGCATTGGCCTGAACGTATTCGACATTGCCCCCCACGCCGTTGTCCAGCAGCTTGTCCCGGCCGACCCGCAGCATGGATTCGTTGATATCGGCCAGCACCACCCGGCCGCGGGGACCTACCATGCGCGAGAACTTCAGTGTCAGGTCGCCGGTGCCGCCGGCAATATCCAGCACGCTATGGCCGGGGCGAACGCCGGAGCGCTCGATGGTCAGGCGCTTCCACAGCCGGTGGATGCCGAAGGACATCAGGTCGTTCATGACATCGTAGCGGGCCGCCACAGAGTGGAAGACATCGGCCACGCGGGAGGCCTTTTCGTCGACCGGCACTTCCTTGTAGCCGAAGTGAGTGGTGTGGTTGTCCCCGGGGCTGGAAAGAGGGCTCATGCGAAAAAGGCTCCCGAATCGCTGCGGTGAGAGGAGGCCGGCGGTGATACGGCCTCGAATGGGCGCCATTGTAGCCTTGCGCGACCGCGCTTGTCTTGACGAGTGCTGCAGTGGCTTGTGCTGAGGCAAGTTGCGGTACCTCTCGGGCTGATCCGGCGACAGGCCTGCGAGGGGGCGCTGTGAACCCCTCCCTGGGCGCTACCGATTCCTTCCCTGGAATCGGACCCCCTCTTCGGCCTGTCCCCGGCGCCCCTCGTTACGCCCTACAGCTGCTTGATCTCGATGCCCAGCGGTTCTCGCGACGCGCCGGCCTTCTCCAGACGCTTCAGGTAGTCGGCCCAGTAGGCCTCCCGATTCTCGATCAGGTCGTGGAGATACGCCCAGCTGAAGAGACCGCTGTCGTGGCCGTCATCGAAATGCAGCTTGACGGCATAGCGGCCCACCGGCTCGATGTTCTGCAGCCCCACATCCTTCTTGCCGACCTGCAGCACCGCCTGGCTGGGGGTGTGTCCGCGCACTTCGGCCGAGGGGGAGTAGACGCGCAGGTATTCGACCGGCAGTCGATGCTTTCGCCGCCCGGGTAGGTCAGCTCGAGCTCGCGAGCCTTCTTGTGGTAATGGATCTTGCTGGGGATGGGGGCGGTCATGAATGACTCCGCTTGCGTTGGAGAAGCGCGGCTGTCCTGGCGACAGGAACTCCGCGGAGGCGCTGTGAACCCCTCCCTGGGCGCTACCGATGCCCTGCTTCGCTCTCGCATCCTGCTTCGCTTGCAGGACCGGTGCTGGCCATCCATGGCCAGCCCGTTCGGAGCAGTGCTCCTCACCCATGGCATCGGACCTCCGCTCCGGCCTGTTCCCGGCGCCGCGCTCTGGCGGCTATCGCTTACATTCCAGCTTAGAGAATATACCGCGACAGATCCTCGTCCATCGCCAACTCGCCGAGCTGGGAGTCCACATAGGCGGCGTCGATCTCCAGCGGCGTGCCGATATCGGCGCCCTTGAACGAGGCCTCTTCCAGCAGGCGCTCCATCACGGTGTGCAGGCGGCGCGCGCCGATGTTCTCGGTGCCCTCGTTGACCTTCCAGGCGATCTCGGCGATGCGCACGATGCCGTCCTCGGTGAAGCTGATATCCAGCCTTCGGTGGCCAGCAGCGCTTTGTACTGCTTGGTCAGCGAGGCCGACGGCTCGGTGAGGATGCGCTTGAAGTCGTCCGGGGTCAGCGCATTGAGCTCGACGCGAATCGGCAGGCGGCCCTGCAGTTCGGGAATCAGGTCCGACGGGCGCGACAGGTGGAAGGCGCCGGAGGCGATGAAGAGAATGTGGTCGGTCTTGACCATGCCGTACTTGGTGGAGACCGTGGAGCCCTCGATCAGCGGAAGCAGGTCGCGCTGGACCCCCTCCCGGGAGACCTCGCCACCGCTGGATTGGCCGCTGCCCTTGGTCACCTTGTCGATCTCGTCGAGGAAGACGATGCCGTTCTGCTCCACGGCGTCGATGGCACGATGCTTGATCTCCTCTTCGTTGACCAGCTTGCCGGCCTCCTCGTCGCGCAGCAGGGCGAAGGCATCCTTCACCGCCACCCGGCGGGTCTCGCTCTTCTGTCGCCCCATGTTGGAGAACAGGCTCTGAAGCTGGCTGGTCATCTCCTCCATGCCCGGCGGGGTCATGATGTCGATGCCCGGCCCCTGGGGGGTGATCTCGATATCGATCTCCTTGTCGTCGAGCTGACCCTCGCGCAGCTTCTTGCGAAAGATCTGGCGCGTGGAGCTGTCGCTTCGGGCGCTCTCCTCCTGTCCCCGGGGCGGGGGCAGCAGGGCGTCGAGGATACGATCCTCGGCGGCGTCCTCGGCGCGGTGGCTCACCTCCTCCTTGGCCTGTTCGCGGACCAGCTTGATGGCGGCTTCGGTCAGGTCGCGGATGATCGATTCGACGTCTCGGCCCACGTAGCCCACTTCGGTGAACTTGGTGGCCTCGACCTTGATGAAGGGCGCCCGGGCCAGCTTGGCCAGGCGACGGGCGATCTCGGTCTTGCCCACGCCGGTGGGGCCGATCATCAGGATGTTCTTGGGCGTGACCTCGTGGCGCAGGTCGTCGTCGAGCTGCATGCGCCGCCAGCGATTGCGCAGGGCGATGGAGACGGCGCGCTTGGCATCCTGCTGCCCGATGATGTATTGGTCCAGGGCGTGGACGATCTCGCGGGGTGTCATCTGGGTCATGGTGGCGGCCTTAGCGTTCCTGTGAAGCGTCTTTGGCAGACAGCTCTTCGAGGGTGACGTGGTGATTGGTGAACACGCAGATGTCACCGGCGATCTCCAGCGACTTGCGGGTGATTTCGCTGGCCGGCAAGTCGGTGTTCTCGAGCAGGGCGCGGGCGGCGGCCAGCGCATAGTTGCCGCCGGAGCCGATGGCGATGATGCCGCGCTCGGGTTCCACCACGTCGCCGTTGCCGGTAATGATCAGCGAGGCCTCCTTGTCGGCCACGGCGAGCAATGCCTCCAGGCGGCGCAGGGCGCGGTCGGTACGCCAGTCCTTGGCCAGCTCCACGGCGGCCTTGACCAGGTTGCCCTGGTACTTTTCCAACTGCGCCTCGAAGCGCTCGAACAGGGTGAAGGCGTCGGCGGTGCCGCCGGCGAAGCCTGCCAGTACCTGGCCGCGATAGAGGCGGCGCACCTTGCTGGCGTTGCCCTTCATCACCGTGTTGCCCAGCGAGACCTGGCCGTCACCGGCAAGGGCAACCTGGTCGCCGCGGCGCACGGATACGATCGTGGTCATGGAGAGAACTCCGTAACGGGGAGCCTAGGCTCCCGATGACTTTCGGCGCCGCGGCAGTGCCGGGCGCCGTGAACGAGCATTCAGGGGAAGTGCGGGCGTGATCTCTCGAATTCAACCGGCAGTGCCCATGCAGCCGTCAATTTCTGTCTTGGCGATATCGGCCTGTCAGTTACTGGCCCGGTGTCTCAGTGGCGTGATGCCCTGGGTGGTCATCAAGTCCTCGGCGCGGTTGAGCTCGCGGGTATCGTCGTAGGGTCCCACCATCACCCGGTGCCAGGTATCGCCATCGGCCGACTGGACCTGGCTGACCTGGGCCATCAGGCTGAGGTTGCGCAAGCGTTGCTGCAGCGCTTCGGCATCGGCCGGTTGGCGGAAGGAGGCCGCCTGCAGCATGTAGCGAGTGCCGTCGGGTACCACCGCTCCACTGGTGGCTTCGCTGGCCGCGGCATTGGCCTCATCGCGCAGGTTGGCGGCGATGACCTGGGCTATCGGGTCATCCACCGTGTCGCCGTCGGCAGGTGCCGACTCGGTGATGGCAGGCGCGGGGGCGGCCACGTCGGGCGGGGAGGCCGTCGAGGCAACGTCCCGGGGTGCCACGACCTCTTCGGGCAGCAGCGTGTAGAACTCGAAGGTCGGCATGCGCGGTTCGCTGGGCTCGACCGTCGGCGTGGATGGCACTTGCTCCGTCGTTGGGGTTCGCGGCATCAGGTTGCCCAGCAGTGAGTCATTCCCCTCCTGCCAGGGCGCCGTGCCGTGCTGATGCTGTGCCAGCAGGAAGCCCGCCACCACGCCGCTGATTCCCCACACCCAGCCGGGCAGGCGGAAGCCTCGCGGCGCCGCGCCGTGCGGCGCCGACTGCTGGTAGTAGCGCCACGCTTCTTCGGGGGGGGGCGACGGGTTGCCATGGTTTACATCTCCTCCGGGGCGCTGACGCCCATGAGGTCGAGGCCGTTGCGCAGTACCTGGCGTGTGGCGAGCCCAAGCGCCAGGCGGGCATTGCGCAGTTCATCGTCCTCGACCATGACCTTGACGGCGTTGTAGCAGGAGTGGAATTCGGCAGCCAGGTCCAGCAGGTACTGGGCCACCTGCTGGGGCTCCCGCGACAGGGCCGCATGGGAAACGACCTCGGGGAAGCGAGCCAGACGGTTCATGACCGCCTTCTCCTGGTCCTCTACCAGTTGGCCGAGGCTGACCATGGCCAGGTCGTGGTCAAAGTCGAGCTGCTCGGCCTTGGCCTTGCGCAGCATGCTGCAAACCCTGGCATGGGCGTACTGCACGTAGTAGACCGGGTTGTCGTTGGACTGCGAGCGGGCCAGGTCGATATCGAAGGTGAGCTGCGAGTCGGCCCGGCGGGCGGCGAGGAAGAAGCGGGTGGCGTCGCGGCCCACCTCGTCGATCAGATCGCGCACGGTGACGTAGCTTCCCGCACGCTTGGACAGCTTCACCTCGACGCCGGAGCGGGTGACCATCACCATCTGGTGCAGCACGTAGTCGGGCCAGCCCTCGGGAATGCCGACTTCCAGGGCCTGGAGGCCGGCACGTACCCGGGTCACGGTGGAGTGGTGGTCGGCCCCCTGCTCGTTGATCACCGTGCTGAAGCCGCGCTGCCACTTGTTCAGGTGGTAGGCCACATCGGGCAGAAAATAGGTGTAGTTGCCGTCCGACTTGCGCATCACCCGGTCCTTGTCGTCACCGAAGCGGGTCGTGCGCAGCCACAGGGCGCCATCCTGCTCGTAGGTGTGGCCGTTGGCGATGAGCCGCTCGACGGCCTCCTCGACCTTGCCCTGGTCGTACAGCGAGGACTCGAGAAAGTAGACATCGAACTCGACCCCGAAGGCCTTGAGGTCCAGGTCCTGCTCGCGGCGTAGCCAGGCCACGGCGAATTCCCGAATCGCTTCCAGGTCGTCGGGGTCCGCCTTGGCGGTGACGTGGCGGTCGTCCGCATGGACGGTTTCGCCGGCCAGATAGTCCCGGGCTACCTCGATGATGTAGTCGCCGCGGTAGCCGTCGGCGGGCCAGGCGGCACTGTCGGGCTCGATACCCTTGACCCTGGCCTGGACCGACAGCGCCAGGTTGTTGATCTGGGCACCGGCGTCGTTGTAGTAGAACTCCCGGGTGACATCGAAGCCGGTGGCTTCCAGCAGGCGGCAGATGCAGTCGCCGATGGCTGCGCCGCGCCCGTGGCCGACGTGGAGCGGGCCGGTGGGGTTGGCGGAAACGAACTCCACCTGCACTTGCTGGCCCTTGCCCTTCATGTTGCGGCCAAAGGTGTCGCCTGCCTTCAGTACCTGGCGTACCACCTGGGCGGCGGCATCGGTGGCGGCGAAGAAGTTGATGAAGCCGGGGCCGGCGATCTCGACCTGCTGCACGGCGTCGCTGTCGGGCAGGGCTGCCACCAGCTCTTCGGCCAGCTCGCGGGGCTTTCGACCGGCCGGCTTGGCCAGCATCAGTGCCAGGTTGGTGGCATAGTCGCCATGGGCCTTGTCCCGGGTGGGGTCGACCTTGATGGCGGGAGCGGCATCCGCAGGCAGCACACCCTGCTGCTTGAGGTTGTCGAGGGCATTCTCGAGCAGGGAAACGATCGTTTCTTTCATGAAATCTGTTGTCCTGTAGCGCCTGCCCCGCATCGGGTAAGGGTGACTGTGCGACTGGCGGGCGGACGCTGGCATGAAAACTCGCCCGGTGGGGCATGATCGCCCATTATCGGCAATTGTGCCTCGGCTTTAAACCCCGCTCAGGCAGGCTGTTCTCGGAGCGCCCTGACCCAATGGCTTGAACCACGGCTAGGAGAGCGTCTGGGGATCGATATCCAGTGACCAGCGGGCCTTGCGCGCCTCCGGCGTTGCCTCCAGCCAGGCGGTGAGCTGGGCGCAGGCTTCATGCAGCTGGCTGCGTTTGTCGCTGGCCAGCATCAACTGCAGGTGGTAGCGGTTCTGCCGTCGTTCCATGGGGGCCGGAACCGGGCCCAGGCAGTCCACGTTCAGCTCGCGCGTCGCCAGCCACTGACGCAGGGCGGCCGAGGCGCCGGAGGCCAGGGTGTTGGCCGCCTCCTCCCGGGGACTCTCCAGCCGCAGCAGGGCGAGAAAGCGGAAAGGGGGAAGGCCGGCGGCGCGGCGCTCGGCCAGTAGCTGCTCGGCGAAGGCGTCATAACCGGTCTCCGCCAGCAGGCGCAGGTGCGGGTCATCGTCGTGCAGCGTCTGCACCAGCACCCGGCCGGGGTGGGACGAGCGGCCGGCACGGCCGGCGACCTGTATCAACAGCTGGGCGCTGTGCTCCAGGGCGCGAAAGTCGCTGGCATAGAGGCCGGCATCGGCATTGACCACCACCACCAGGGTCACATGGGGCAGGTGGTGCCCCTTGGCGAGCATCTGGGTGCCCACCAGCAGGCAGGGCTCGCCGCGCTTCACTTCGGTCAGGATCGCTTCGAAGGCGTTGCGGCGGCGGGTGCTGTCGCGGTCGATGCGGTGCACCGGCACCTGAGGGAAGAGGGCGGCCAGGGTCTCTTCGGTACGCTCGGTGCCGCTGCCGAGAGGACGAAGGTCGCCGCTGCCGCAGGCCGGGCAGGCGTCCGGAATCGGTCGGCGCTTGTCGCAGTGATGGCAGGCCAGTACGGGAGGCTGGCGATGCAGGGTCATGCGTGCATCGCAGTGGTCGCAGTCGGCCAGCCAGCCGCAGGCGTGGCAGGCCAGGGTGGGGGCGAAGCCCCGTCGATTGATGAACACCAGTACTTGATGGCCGGCATCGAGGGTGCCGCGGATCGCCTCGAGCACGGGAGGGATCAGGCCGCCCTGGCGGGGGCGGCCGCGCAGGTCG